>NZ_JAALDW010000194.1:0-2932 GCF_014145055.1 Dietzia sp. DQ11-38-2 | reverse complement strand
GTGGGCGACCCCCGATGCGGCGCGGCGCATCACGGCGTCGGGGTCCCCCGCGGCCTCGGCGGCCTCGATGAGCGGGCGCTCCGCGGATCGGATCGCCTCGACCGGGTGCGCGCGCAACATGATGTCCACGTCCTTCCTCGGACCCGGGGGCGGGTCACTCCACAGTTACGGATTTGGCGAGATTGCGGGGCTTGTCCACGTCGTAGCCGCGGGCGGCGGCGACCTCGGCGGCGAAGGCCTGGTAGGGGATCGTCGCGAGCAACGGTTGCAGCAGGGTGGTCGACGCCGGGATCGGGATGAAGTGGTCCGACAGCGGTCGCACCACCTCGTCCCCCTCCTCGGCGATCACGATGGTCCGTGCACCACGGGCCCGGATCTCCTGGATGTTGCTCACCAGCTTGGAGTGCAGGACCCCGCGTCCCTCGACCGGCGGCATCACGATGAACACGGGCAGGTCGTCCTCGATCAGCGCGATCGGACCGTGCTTGAGCTCGCCCGCCGGGAAACCCTCGGCGTGCATGTACGCCAACTCCTTGAGCTTGAGCGCTCCCTCGAGGGCGGTCGGGTAGCCGACGTGGCGGCCGAGGAACAACACCGACTTCGACCCGGCGAGCTCCCGGGCGATCTCGCGGACCGGGTCGAGGGAGTCGACCACCTTCTGGATGGCGACGGGCATCTGCTCGAGCTGACGGAACTCGGCCGCCACCTCGTCGGGGTACTTGGTACCGCGGGCCTGGGCCAACGCCAGCCCGACGAGATAGTTGGCGGTGATCTGGGCGAGGTACGCCTTGGTGGACGCCACCCCGATCTCCGGGCCGGCGTGGGTGTAGAGCACGGCGTCGGCCTCACGCGGGATCTGCGACCCGTTGGTGTTGCAGACCGCCAGTACGCGGGCCTTCTGGGACTTGGCGTGACGGACGGCCTCGAGGGTGTCGGCGGTCTCACCGGACTGCGAGATGGCCACCACGAGGGTGGACCGGTCCAACACGGGGTCCCGATAGCGGAACTCCGAGGCGATCTCGACCTCGCAGGGCAGACGGGTCCAGTGCTCGATGGCGTACTTGGCCACCATCCCGGAGTGGTACGCGCTGCCGCAGGCCACGATGAAGACCTTGTCGATGTCCCGCAGGTCCTGGTCGCTGATCCGCTGCTCGTCGAGCACGATCCGACCGTCCTGGAAGTGTCCCAGCAGGGTGTCGGCGACCGCCGCGGGCTGCTCGGCGATCTCCTTGAGCATGAAGTAGTCGTATCCGCCCTTCTCCGCGGCGGCCAGATCCCAGTCGATGTGGAACGGGCGTCCTTCGGCTGGCCCACCGGCGAGATCGGTGATCTCGTAGCCGTCGGCCCGCAGGACCACCACGTTGTCCTGGCCGAGTTCGACCGCCTCTCGGGTGTGCTCGATGAACGCCGCGACATCCGAACCGAGGAACATCTCGCCCTCACCGACGCCCAGCACCAACGGGGTCGACCGCCGGGCCGCGACAAGGGTTCCCGGGTGGGCGGCGTGACTGAAGACCAGGGTGAACGCCCCCTCGAGGCGGCTCAGAACGGCCCGGCACGAGGCGACGAAGTCCCCCGCGTGGGGACCGGACCCCATCTCCCGCGCCAGCAGATGCGCGGCGACCTCGGAGTCGGTGTCCGAGACCAGGTCGACCCCGGCGGCCTCCAACTCCGCACGCAGGGGGGCGAAGTTCTCGATGATGCCGTTGTGCACGATCGCCACGTCGCCGGAGACGTGCGGGTGGGCATTGCGGTCGCTGGGCCGTCCGTGGGTGGCCCAGCGGGTGTGACCGATCCCGGTGGTCCCCGGGAAACCGTCGCGGCCGGCGGAGTCCAACGCGGCCTCGAGGTTGGCGAGTTTGCCCTCCTTCTTCTCGACGCGGGACCCACCCGAACCGTCCAGGACGGCCACGCCCGAGGAGTCGTAGCCGCGGTACTCCATCCGCCGCAGGGCCTCGACCACGACAGGGAGGGCAGCCTGGTGCCCGACATATCCGACGATTCCGCACATGGCCGATCAGTCTAGTCCGGCCGACCCGACTCCCCGGCACCGTCGACCCCCCGGAGGCGATACTGTGGCCCTCGTGGCCACCAAGACCAAAGCACTGCTCGACAAGGTGAACCGGCGGGGCCCCTACGGGGTCGATACGGGCGACCTCGGTTTCACCGGGACGCCGGGCGCCGTGTTCGTGCCCCGTGACGCACCGTCGCCCGCCCCGCTGGTGGGCTTCGCCCACGACTGGACCAAGGGCCCCCGCGACTACACCGACACGCTCAAGCACCTCGCCTCGTGGGGTTTCGTCGTGGTGGCGCCCGCGACCGACCGGTCTCCCCGGCCGAATCACCAGCACTTCGCCGACCACCTCTCGGCCGCGATCGAGGACGTCCTCCAGGCCAGGCTCGGCCGGGGAACGGTCCGCGCGGACCCCCGACGCATCGGTCTGGCCGGCCACGGACTCGGGGCCGGGGTCTGCGCCCTGCTGGCCTCCCAGCGCACCGACATCGACGCAGTGGCGATGGCGTTCCCCACCGAGACCGTCCCGTCCGCCGCCGATCGGGCGATCACCATCGATGCGCCGGGCCTGCTGCTGTCGGCCTCGGGTGGCGTGCACGCCGAGGACGCGCGGGCGATCCACCTGGCATGGCGCGGTCCGATCGTGCACCGGCGTCTCGAGAAGGCCATCGAGACCGGCCTTGTCGAGGGCGCGCCGTTGATCAAGTACGTCGGGCTCGCGGACCCGGATCGTCGGACACAACGCACGGTGCGCCCGCTGCTGGCGGGTTATCTCCTGAACACGCTCGCGGGCGATGCGACCTACTCGGCGTTCGCCGATTCGGAGGAGACGCTCAAGGACACCGTCACGGTGACCGACGCGATGCTGGACGAGGAGGACGACGACCTCACGGCCGGCGGGCCGCCGCTGCTCCGACT
>NZ_JAALDW010000001.1:0-2553 GCF_014145055.1 Dietzia sp. DQ11-38-2 | reverse complement strand
CGCCTGTTCGGCGGCGGCGGGGTCGGCGACCTCGGTGACGGACAGCTCGATCGGGGGGACACCCGCCTGCGCGCCGGGTCCGGTCCCCTCCTCGGCGCCCTCCCTGTCCGGGGTGGCCGCAGCAGCTGCGGCGTGCACGATGGCCGAGGCGTCGTTAGAGGCGACGGCGACGGTCTTCTCGTCATCGCGCCCGCCGAGGAGGAACGACAGCCCGAAGGCGACGACGAAGATCGCGATGGTGGTCAGGGTGGAGATGATGAAGTTTCGATCGCGGAGTTTGACCATGATCTCGCGACCGGCGACGATGCGCCAGGCGGACTCGGTCGCCGGCGACCGGGTGGGGGTCGTGGTGGTCATGACGTCACCTCGCGGTAGATCTCGGAGAGGGTGGGAACGACTTCGGCGAGCTCGCGGACGCTGCCCCGCGCCATCGCCTCGCGCAGGACGAGGTCGGTCACCTCGGGGCGGTCGAGGTCCAGTAGTGCGGTGGGACCGTCGACGTCGACGACGTGGACGCCCGGCAGACCCCGGACCCACCCGACGTCCGTACCGGCGACCAGCCGGTGCAGGACGCGGCCACGTCGGCGGAGGTCGTCCACCGTCCCGTTGGCGACGACCCGCCCGCCCGCCAGGACGACGAGGTGGTCGCAGAGGCGTTCCACCAGGTCGAGTTGATGCGAGGAGAACAACACGGGCACACCCTGACTCGTGTACTCGCGCAGCAGGTCGACCATGGAGTCGACGGCGACCGGGTCCAGGCCCGAGAAGGGTTCGTCGAGGACCAGCAGTTCCGGCCCGCCGATGACCGCGGCGACGACCTGGACGCGCTGCTGGTTGCCCAGGGACAGCGACTCGAGCTTGTCCCCGGTACGGTCGCCGAGCCCGAAGCGGTCGAGCAACTCCGTCGCCGACCGACGTGCGCCCTCCGGGCTGCGCCCCTGGAGTCTGCCGAGGTAGACGAGTTGGTCGAGGATGGGCTGCTTCGGGTACAACCCACGCTCCTCCGGCATGTACCCGAAGGTGCGACGATCCGCGACCGTCACCTCCCGGCCCTTCCACATGACCGTGCCCGCGGTCGGCTGCAGAACGCCCATGATCATCCGCATGGTGGTGGTCTTCCCGGCGCCGTTGCCGCCGACGAAACCGGTCATCGCCCCCCGCGGGACCTCGAATCCGACGTCGTCCACGGCGAGGGTCTCCCCGAATCGTCGGGTCAGCCCGTCGAGTTCCAGCATGGTGTCCTCCCTGGTGTCCTGTACCGCGTCCACGCTATGGCTCCAGGGCGGTCCGGCGGATCAGCCGGGAGGATGACATCTCCGGGGAGAGCAGGGAAGGTCTCCCCCTCAGGGGGGAGACGCAGGGCGCGGGCGGGCGGCCGTCCGTTCGTCGCGGCTCACTCGCCGGGGTGGACGAGGCCGGCCTCGTAGGCCAGGACGACCGCCTGGACGCGGTCTCGGAGGTGGAGCTTGGACAGGCACGCGGACACGTGGGTCTTGACCGTGGCCTCGCCCACGACCAGCGTGCGCGCGATCTCCGCGTTGGACAACCCCCGGGCGACAAGACGCAGGACCTCGGTCTCCCGGGCGGTGAGCTCGTCCAGTGCCACCGGCCGGGACCCCGCGGGCGCGGGTGACCCGTCGCCGGCGTCCGGTGCCGTGGGAGCGGTGAGCCGTTCGATGACGCGGCGGGTGACCTCGGGCGCGAGCAGCGCGTGGCCGTGCCCCACGGCGCGGACCCCGTCGACCAGGTCCTGCGGGTCGGAGTTCTTGAGCAGGAAGCCACCGGCCCCGGCGCGCAATGCGTCGAACAGGTAGTCGTCCCGGTCGAAGGTCGTGAGGATCAGCACCCTGGCCAGGGCCTCACCGGTGATGAGTCGGGTCGCCTCGATGCCGTCGGTGCCCGGCATCTGTACGTCCATCAACACCACGTCGGGCCGCAGTCGCCGACACATCTCCACCGCCTGCGCACCGTCCGCGGCGTCGCCGATCACCTCGAGGTCGGGTTCCACGCCGAGCATCATCGAGAATCCGGACCGCATGAGCGGCTGATCGTCCACCACGAGGACCCGCAGGACGGTGTTCATGTCCGGTCGGCCTCCACGTCGGGGCGGTACGGCAGGCGCACCCGTACCCGGTAGCCGCCGGTCACCCGCGGCCCGATCTCGCACTCCCCGCCGTGTGACCGCACCCGTTCGCGCATACCCAGCAGGCCCAGACCACTCCCGGAGGTGCCGACCCGGGGGCGCCCGGCGTCAAGGATCTCCACCTCCGCGTACGGGGTCCCGCCCGGTCCCTCACCGGTGCGCAGGACGTCGCTCGCGCGGTCGGCCGTGGAGTGCCGCCGGACGTTGGCCAGCGCCTCCTGCGCGGTCCGGTACAGGGACAGGCCGACGACCGGCGGGACCTCCTCGACCGGGTGTCCGGTGCCCGTGACCACCGAGACGCTGGTGGTGAAGTCGGCCGATTCGTGAGAGGCCGCGAGGCGGCCGAGGTCGGCGATCCCCCGCACCGCGGATCGGGAGTGGTCCGGGCAGGCGGACGGATCGTCGGGGGA
>NZ_JAALDW010000019.1:0-2827 GCF_014145055.1 Dietzia sp. DQ11-38-2 | reverse complement strand
CGGTCGCCGCCATCGCCCCGGTGGCGGGCATCGCGCCCGTGACCGCCATGGCCGACGTGGCCTCGGTCGCCTCCGTGTGTGCCCGGCCTGTCGGCGTCGCCCTGGTGTCCGGGGTCGACCCGGTGTCCTGCGTCGGCTCGGGCCGGAACGTGGCCTGGGTTCCGACGGTCGGCTCGTCGAGGGGGGCTCCGTCATCCGCGCCGCGGTAGCTCATCGCGGTTCCTCCGGCACGTAGGTCGGCGCGGGCATCCCGGGGCTCGGGCCCAGTCCGGAGAGCCAGGTGGAGTACATCCGGTTCCACGTTCCATCGGTTCGGATCCGCTCGAGCGTCGAGTTGACCTGCCGGACCAGACCGTCCGTGTCGTTCCCGGGAGTCGACCTGGCGATTCCCACCCCGTACGGCTCCGCGTTGAGCTGCGGGCCGACGATCTCCAGGTAGGGATCCTGGGCGGTGATGCCCACCAGGATGGCGTCGTCGGTGGTGATGGCGTCCACCTGGTTCTGTTGGATGGCCACGAGGCAGTCGGCCCACGTGTTGACCGACAGCACCGTGAGCCGGTCGAGCTCGTCCCACAGGCGTGAGGCCGACGTGGTTCCCGCCGCCACGCACACCCGCCGACCCTCGAGGTGTTCGATCTCGGTGATCCCGGAGCCCCGCACGGCCAACACCCGCTGGTAGGCGCGGTAGTACGGCACGGAGAAGGTGATCACCTCCCGGCGCGCACAGGTGATGGACATCGACCGGATCACCACGTCGACCTGGTTGTTCTCCAACGCCTCGATGCGGTTGGCCGAGGTCAGGGACCGGAACTCCACCTGGCCGGGATCCCCGAAGATGTCCCGGGCGATCTCCCGGGCCAGGTCCACGTCGAAACCGGTGAGCTGACCGGTGGCCGGGTCACGGAAAGAGAACAGGTTGGACCCCTGGTCCAGGCCCACGATCAACCGCCCCCGATCCCGGATGCGGGGGACGCGCTCCTCGGGTGTGGCGTCATCGGGGCGCAGACTCGGGAGCGGGTCGCAGGATTCGTCCGCCGAGACCTGGGGTAGCCCCGTCGGACTCTCTGTCGTCACGACCGCTCCGGCCGGTAGCGGCATCACGGCGGAGACCTCGGGGATGCCGACGTAGTCGGATCCGGTCACCACCGAGGCCGTCTCCCGGCCCGACCCGCCGTCGTCACCGCGCGCCTCGTCGTCGTCGTTGACTCCACACGCACCGGAGACCGCCAGGGCGGCCACCAGGACACCCCCGGTCACCACGCGGGCGGCCCGCCGCCCGGCGCTCCCCCCGGACCGCCACGTCCCCCGCGCGCTCACAGGTACTCCCTGATCCGGGGGGCGATCCCCACGATGACGGCGAAGGCGGCGAGGGCGGACAACGCCATGATGAGGTCCGGCCCGGTGGCGGAGGTGCGCCGTGCGTTGTCGATACGGGTGCGCAGCGTGTCGCGGGCCTCCTCGATCGCGTCCTGCATCGACTCGTCGAACTCGTCGAAGGCGGCCCCCGAATCGCCCTCGCCCTGCCCCGAGGAGATGAGGATCGCCCCCTGGTAGTCACCTTGCTGGTACAGCGAATCCGCGCGGTTCTGCGCGGCCATCCACTCGTCCAGGGCCTCGATCGCGTTGGTGACGGCGCCGTCCCCGTCCAGGCTGGTGCGGCTGCGGGACTCCTCGTCGGGGTCGAGGTAGACGGTCAACGTGTCGCGGACGCCGCCCAGGATGGCGGCCCGCTCGGCCGCGGACCCCTCGGGATCGGTGCGCCGCACCAGGTTCAACGTCTCCTGCGCGCGCACCTTCTGGGCGTTGATCCGCTGCCGGGTGAGCTCGTTCATCGGGGCCGCGCCCTCGGACAGTCCGCGCGCGTTGTTGTTGGCCGCCAGGAACCCGGCGATCATCGTGAGCAGGAAGGTCGCCACCATGAGCAGTGAGGCCAGCGCCAACGCGGGATTGACCCGTCGCCCGGTGATCTTCCACAACCACTGCTGCAGCAGCACCAGTATCGCGATCGCCGCCCCCAGCAGGATGAACGATCCCCAGGGCGGCGAGGACCACTCACGGTCGGACTCCCCGACGGAGGTGGACTGGCGGTCGTACAGGTCGGCGGCCGCGGGGAGGATCGTGTCCTGCATGAGGGTGGACGCCGACGCGAGGTACGCCGAGCCGACCGGGTTGGCGACCCGGTTGTTGGTCCGGGCCGTCTCCACGAGTCCGGTGTAGGTGGTCAACTGGGCGTTGATGTGCGCCAGCTGGTCGATCGACTCCTCGTCCGAGCGGTCGAGGCCCTGCGAGGCGGCGACGATCGACGCCGACGAGGCGGCGATGGCCTGCAGGTAGCGATCCCTGAGCTCGGCGGGTTCGATGCCCCCGGTGATGAAGGCGGTGTTGGCCGCCGAATCAGCGATGGTCAGGGAGCTGTACAGGGTCTGGGAGGCGTTGGCGACGGGCTCGACCTCGGCCAGCAGGGTCTCGTGGTGGCTCTGGCGTTGGGTGATGGTCTGCGACGCCACGGTGCCGCCGAACAGCACCGCCACGATCGCGACCACCGCGAAGACCGACATCCGACCCGGTGTGGTGAGGGCGTCGTTCCAGAACCGTGCGGCCCGGCGACGCACCGGACGGCGGCGGCTGAGCGCGATGTCCTCTGAGCCGGGGCCCGTGGACGTGCCCCCGCCGGAACCCCCGCCCGCACCCGGGGCGGACCCGGACCGCGCGCCCGGAGCAGAACCGGACCGCGAGCCGGGACCCGCGTCGCGCTTCTGCGTGAGGGTCGGAAGGCCCATCTGGTCAGTCACCTCCCGGTTCTCTCACCGCCTGTGCCGGGGATCCG
>NZ_JAALDW010000193.1:0-5274 GCF_014145055.1 Dietzia sp. DQ11-38-2 | reverse complement strand
GGCAGGCCGCGGCGAGCGACTCCGCGCCGTCGGTGTTGATCGCCCGGGCGCCCGCCTCGTCGGTCTCGGCCTCGTCGACGTTCGTGTACGCCGCCGCGTTGACGACGACCTCCGGGTCATGGCGATCGAGGGCCGCGGCGATCGACGCGGGATCGGTGATGTCCAGTTCGTCACGGCCCGGGGCGTGTGCCACCCCGGAGAGCGCGTGACCGAGCTGCCCGCGACCGCCGGTGACGAGGATTCTCGGCAGCCCGGCGGGGCGGACGGGTTCGCCCGCCCCCTCCGCATCCGCTCCTCCCGATGCACTCCGGCGTGCACCGCTGCTCAGGCGGGCGTGCATCGGGGGGAGCGGCTGTGCATGCTGATCGTCCGGATGGCCGCCGTTCATAGGTGCCGACCCTTCTCGCGGCGGAGCACGTCGAGCAGGTAGGCCCCGTACCCGGACTTCTCGAGGTCGTGGGCGCGGGAGGTGAGCTCGTCGTCGCCGAGATACCCCATCCGCCACGCCACCTCCTCCGGGCAGCCGATCTTCAGGCCCTGCCGGTCCTCGATGGTCCGCACGTAGTTGCCCGCGTCGAGCAGAGAGTCGTGGGTGCCGGTGTCCAACCACGCCGTGCCGCGCGGGAGGACCTCGACCCGGAGTCGGCCCGCCTCGAGGTAGTGGCGGTTGACATCCGTGATCTCGTACTCCCCGCGCGGCGACTTCTCGAGGTTCCGCGCCACCTCCACCACATCGGCGCTGTAGAAGTAGAGGCCCGGTACGGCGAAGTCGGAGGACGGGTTCTGAGGCTTCTCCTCGAGGCTGATCGCGCGACCGTCCGGGTCGAAGTCGATCACCCCGTAGTCGCCCGGGTTGGAGACGCGGTAGGCGAACACGGCGCCGCCGTCGAGGTCGGCGAACCTGCGCAGCTGCGTCCCCATCCCAGGGCCGTAGAAGATGTTGTCGCCCAGGATCAGCGCCACCGCATCGTCGCCGATGTGCTCCGCTCCCAGCACGAACGCCTGCGCCAGCCCCTCGGGGGCGGCCTGCTCCACGTAGCTCAGGGTGATGCCGAACTGACTGCCGTCGCCCAGCAGCCGCCGGAACTGCGGCGCGTCCTCGGGCGTGGTGATGAGAAGGATGTCCTGGATTCCCGCCAGCATGAGGGTGGACAGCGGGTAGTAGATCATCGGCTTGTCGTAGACCGGCATGAGCTGCTTGCTCGTCGCCAACGTCAGCGGACGCAGCCGGGTGCCGCTGCCGCCGGCCAGGACGATGCCTTTCACAGCACCCTCTCCGTCCGGGCGTACCGGGCCTCGACGCTCTGTTTGACCGGCTCCCACCAGTCCCGGTTCTCGCGGTACCACTCGATGGTCTGGGCCAGCCCGTCCCGCAGGTCGGTGTGCTGCGGCTCCCACCCGAGCTCCTCGCGGGTGGCGGTGGCGTCGATCGCGTACCGCAGATCGTGGCCGGGACGATCGGTGACGTGGTCGAAACCGGGATCGCCGTCCGTACCGGCGGCACCCATGAGCTCGCAGATCATGTGCATGACCTGCAGGTTGGAGTGTTCGCCGTCGGCGCCGACGAGGTAGGTGCGGCCCGGCTCGCCGCCGGCCAGGATCCGCAGGACGGCCGAGTTGTGGTCGTCGACATGGATCCAGTCCCGCACGTTGGCTCCACTGCCGTAGAGGCGGGGGCGTTGCCCGGTGAGAAGGTTGGTGATCTGCCGCGGGATGAACTTCTCGACGTGCTGGTACGGGCCGTAGTTGTTGGAGCAGTTGCTGATCGTGGCGCGCACACCGAAACTCCGGACCCACGCGCGGACCAGCATGTCCGCGCCGGCCTTGGTGGCCGAGTACGGGCTCGACGGGTTGTAGGCGGTGGCCGGGGTGAACCTGTCCGGATCGTCCAGCTGCAGGTCGCCGTAGACCTCGTCGGTCGACACGTGGTGCAGGCGCACGTCGTGGCCGCGGCAGGCCTCGAGCACGGCGTAGGTGCCCACGATGTTGGAGTGCACGAACGGCCACGGGGTGGCGAGCGAGTTGTCGTTGTGGCTCTCGGCGGCGAAATGCACCACCGCGTCGTCAGGCCCCGTGAGCTGCGCGACGAGCCGGTCGGTGACGGCGGGGTCCGCGCAGTCGGCCTCCACCAGCTCGACCCGATCCGACGGGAGTCCGGCCAGACTCGCGCGATTGGCGGCATAGGTCATCGCGTCCAGCACCGTGACGTGGGCACCCGGGTGCTCGCGGATGACCGTGTGGACGAAGTTGGCGCCGATGAACCCGGCTCCCCCGGTGACGACGAGGCGCATACGGGCAACCCTACCGTCGTGCACGCCCCGCCTCCGTGGGCTCCTCCGGCTCGCGTCGGAGCCCGCGGTACTCCTCGAGCATCCTGGCCCGCCTGCGTGCGAAGAAATCGCTCGCGGTGGTGTCCCTCGGGGTAACCTGCACGTTCTCCTCTGCCGGGATGCCGGACCGGAGCTGGCGGATGCGCAACACCTCGGTGTCCAGACGCGCGCCGTAGAGCACCGCCATGTTGACCAGCCACAGCCACACCAGGAACACGATGATCCCGGCGAGCGAACCGTAGGAGCGGTTGAAGTTGCCGAAATGGGAGACGAAGAAGCCGAACCCGGCGGTGGCGACTCCCATGATGAGCAGCGCCGCGGCCGCCCCGAGCGACACCCAGTGGAACTTCCGTCCGGCGACGTTGGGCGCGAATCGGTAGAGGATCGCCAGCGCGAGAACCGCGGAGACGAGGGCCGCGGGCCACTTGGCCAGGCCCCACACGGCCAGTGCCGTCTCTCCCAGACCAATCCACCCGCCCACGGTCTCGGCGATCGGTCCGGTGAACACCAGCGCCAGTCCGCCCACTGCCACGAGGACGACGAGCAACGCCGTGAGCAGCAGACCGACGGGCACCAGCCGCCAGGGCGGGCGCCCCTCCTCGACCCCGAACACCAGGTTCATCGCCCGGCCCAGCGCGCGCACGTAGCGGGATGCGGTCCATAGCGCGATCACCACACCGACCACGAGCGCCGTGCCGGCGGCCTGCGTCGTGACGACCGCCTCGACCGGGTCCCGGATCGGATCCAGGATCTCCTCCGGGGCGACGTCGGACAGCATGCCCATGAGGGCATCGACCGTCCTGGCGCCCTGACCGAGCACCCCGAGCAGTGAGACCACCACGAGGAGTGCGGGGAAGAGCGAGAGCACACCGTAGAAGGTGAGCGCCCCCGCCTGATCGGGGCCACGGTCGCGGAAGAACTCACCCACCGAGCGTTCGAGGACCAGGCGGACGGTGCGGAGTCGGCGTCGGGCGGTCGACGCGGTCCCGCCGGAGGAGTTCATACCCCGATTGTGGCTGCTCGACAGCGCCTCGCGCCTCCCGCCGCGCGGCGCGCGACGTCAGTGGGAGTCGCGCGCCTGTTCCGCCTGGGCCTCGCGGCGGATGTCGGCGGAGTCGTCGATGGTCTTCTGTCGCTTCTCCTCGGCCTTGTCGCTGGCGGTGGTGTCCCGCGGCGGGAGTTGGATGGTCTCCTCGGCGTGCAGTCCGGCCTGCAGCTCGCGGGCCCGCTCCACCTCGGCGTCCACCTCGGCCCCGAAGAGCAGCGCGTTGTTGGTGATCCAGAGCCAGAGCAGGAAGATGATGACGCCGGCCAGCGAGCCGTAGGTGGCGTTGTAGCTGGAGAAGTTGGACACGTAGAACACGAACCCCGCGGTGGCGACGGCCCAGACCAGCAGCGCCACGACCGCGCCGAGGGAGACCCATCGGAACTTCGGCTGCTTGACGTTGGGCGAGAACCCGTAGAGCGCGGCCAGGATCACAACGACGACGAGGACCAGCACCGGCCACTTGGCGATGCCCCACACGGTCACCGCGGTCTCACCGAGACCCACCAGGTCACCCACCCATTCCGCGACGGGGCCGCTGACGACGAGCATGAGCCCGGCCAGGCACACGAGGAGGAGCAGCACGGCGGTGAGGAGCACCATGGCGGGCTTGAGCTTCCAGAAGGGACGCCCCTCCTCGACCTCGTAGATGCGGTTCATCGCCCGCCCGAAGGCCCCTACGTACCCGGACGCCGTCCACAGTGCACCCAGCAGACCGGTGACCAGGGCGACGCCGGCGGCGGGGGTATTGACCAGAGACTCGATCGGCCCGCGGAGCGCGGCGAGCGTCTCCTCCGGCGCGGCGCCCTCGAACAATTCCATCACGGCGTTGACGGTCTCCTGCCCCTGCCCGAACACCCCGAGCAGCGACACCACCGCCAACAGGGCGGGAAAGATCGAGAGCACCGCGAAGTAGGTCAGCGCGGCGGCCAGGTCCGTGCACTTGTCCTTGGAGAACTCCGCGGCGGCGCGCGTCAGGCCGATCTTCCAGGTCCCCGCCTTGAGCGAGGTGGGCGACTCGGGCTTGCCGGCGTCGGGGTCGGCCTCCGGGTCGGGCTTGTCGGTGATGTCTCGGGTGCTGTTCGCGCTCATGCAGGTGACTGTTCCACCGGCGACCCCCACGCGCATCCTCTGGGGTCGATCTCCTGCGGGGGTGACGTGCCGGTCCCGTGCGTTACCCTCGTCGGTGCCACATCACCAAAGCGTGACATCACCTGTGTCGCAGCACCCGCGACCCCGACCCTCCAGGAGCACTCATGAGCCTGTCCAACGCCATCCTCCGCGGAGTCACCGGCGCCTTCGTCCTCAACTCGGGACTGTCCAAGCGGAACCTGCCCACCGAGTCCGCCGAGGGCCTCCAGGGCTTCGCCGCCACCGGCGTGCCCCAGGTGACCAAGATGGAACCGGACACGTTCGGGAAGTTCGTCGCCTACTCCGAGATCGGCATCGGCGCGGCCCTGTTGACGCCCGTCGTGTCACCGCGCCTCGCGGGCGCCGCGCTCGGCACCTTCTCCGCGGGCCTGCTGTCGATGTACTTCCGCAACCCCTCGATGACCGAGTCCGACGGCATCCGCCCGTCCCAGGAGGGCATGAGCCTGGCCAAGGACGCGTTCATGGCGGCCATCGCGGGGGCCCTGATCACCAGCAGGTGACCGCTCACGCCGACGCGATGGCCTCCAGGATCGCCTCGGCCAGGTCCGGGCGGCACACCACCAGGTCCGGCAGATAGGTCTCGGCGACGTTGTACTCCAGCGGGGAGCCGTCCACCCGCACGGCGACGAACCCCCTGGCCAGGGCCACGCCCGCCGGCGCGGCCGAGTCCCACTGGTACTGGCCGCCCGCGTGGATGTAGGCGTCGGCCTCCCCGCGCACCACGGCCGCCGCCTTGGCGCCGGCCGA
>NZ_JAALDW010000192.1:0-3674 GCF_014145055.1 Dietzia sp. DQ11-38-2 | reverse complement strand
CAGTCGCCCGGCGGCCGACCCCGCGGCGGCCCCGCCTCCGGATGCCGTCGCGCTGAGGACCGGGTCGTCCCCCGTGACCTCCGGCCTCGCGCGCGTCATGGACGATCTGGTGCGCATCCCGGGCACACGGTATCGGGTGGGGCTGGACCCGGTGATCGGCCTGGTACCCGTCGTCGGGGACGCGCTGGGGACCGTTGTCGCGGCAGCGGTGTTGGCGGAGGCGATACGCAACCGGGTCCCCGTCCACATCCTGTTCCGCATGGGCTGGAACTACCTCGTCGACGCCGTGCTCGGCGTGATCCCCTTCGTGGGTGACGTGGCGGACGCCGCCCACAAGGCCACGTCCAAGAACCTGCGACTGGTCGACCGGACCATCGCCGAGGGCAGACGCGTGGACACCGACGCCCGCGGGTACCTGCTCCGGGCGGTAGGCGCGGTGGGGCTGATGCTGTTGGTGCTGCTCGGCATGGCGGGTCTTGCGCTGTGGGGCCTGCTCAGGCTGATCGGCCTGTTCTGACCCGCCCCGAGACCGGCCCCGTCCCGCGTCCGGGCCCGCGAGCTAGACGGAGGTGACCGGCAGGAGACGCCGCACCACGTCGTCCAGCGTGAGGACCCCTCTGACCTCGGAGACGTGGGTGCCCGGGTGGCCACCGGACTGTTCGACGACGACGAGGTGGGCCCGCGCCTCGCGCATCCGGCGGAACGCCTCGGCCACCGACAGGTCGTGCTCGAGCGACAGGCTCGGCCGCATGAGCTCCCGTGCGGTGGCCCCCGACTGGATGTTGATCGCATCACGCGCGTGCACCACACCCACCGCGGTCTCCCCGTCCAGCACCAGCAGCCGGAGATGACCGGTGCGGCGCGCGGTCTCGCGGATGTCCTCCGGGGAGGCGTCCACGTCGACCGAGGACATCTCATCCGGCGCGGCGGGCGCGTTGACCCCGCGATCGCCCAGCAGGTCCCCCACGGTGAGTTCCTGCAGCTCCAGGGCGCTGAGCAGCTGCCGGTGGTGGGTGTCGTCGAGCGTGCCGGCCTCACCGGAGTGGCGGACGAGCTCGCGGAGGGAGTCGGCGTCCTGGCCGGAGGCCACCTCGTCGCGGGTCTCCACCCCGATCCGGTGCAGGATCCGGTTGGCGAGGGTGTTGAGCGCCACCAGCAGCGGGCGGGTGATCCAGAGGAAGCCCCGCATCGGTATCGCCAACAGCGTGGCCGAGTACTCGGGGTGCGTGATGGACCACGACTTGGGGGCCATCTCGCCCACCACCAGGTGGAGGAAGGTCACGATGAGCAACGCCAGGACGAAGGCGATGACGTCGGCCGTCCAGTAGGGCAACCCCCAGCTCGCGAACACCGGCGTGAACCAGTGGTGGACCGCGGGTTTGGTGATGGAGCCCAGTGCCAGCGCGCACAGCGTGATCCCGAGCTGGGACCCCGCGAGCAGCAGCGTGAGCTCGGAGGCGTTGCGCAGGGCCGCCCGGGCGGCGGCGCTCGAGGCCGCCGCGTCCTCGAGGCGATGGCGTCGCGCGGAGATCAGGGAGAACTCGACGGCCACGAAGAACGCGGACGCGGAGATGAGGACGATCGTGGCGAGCACCACGACGATCGGGTTGCTGGTGAGGCCCGTTCCGGCCTCGGCGGCGAGCAGGGTGGTGGTGGGGTTCATCGCGCGGCCTCCTCGACCACGACATGCAGCTCAGCGGGAACGCGGCGTTCGATCCTGCGCACCTCGGTCCGCAGGACCCTGTCGGCGGAGATCTCCTCCAGCACGTCTGTGTCGGGGAGAGGGATGTCGACGCGGTCACCCACCTCGGGCAGGTCTCCGGTCGTCTCGATCACGAGTCCACCGAGGGTCTCGGCGTCCACCTCGGGCAGGGTGATCTCGAGCAGTCGTTCCACCTCGTCGAGATGGGTGTCACCGGCCAGGAGCCAGCCCAGTCCCTCGCTGACCGGGGTCCCGGCCGCCTGCTGGGGATCGTGCTCGTCCGCGATCTCGCCGACGATCTCCTCGGCCATGTCCTCCATGGTCACGACACCGGCGAAACCACCGTATTCGTCCACCACCACCGCCATCTCGGACTTGTGGGAACCCAGGCGGGTGGCGACCTCCGGAAGGGGCAGCGAGGTCGGCACGATGATCGGTGCCCGCATGAGGGTCGACACCGCCGTGAGGTCCGCTCGGTCGTCGTCACACACCGAGAGCAGGTCGTGGAGGTCCACGATGCCGATCACGTCGTCGGAGTCGTCGCCGACCACCGGGTAGCGGGTGTGTCCGGTGGCCATCTTGGACAGGACCTCGGTGACCGTGTCCTCCGCCCGCACCACGTCGGTGCGGCTGCGCGGGATCATGGCGTGCTCGGCGGGTTGGCCGGGGAAGTCGAGCATCCTGTCCAGCAGTCGACTCAGTTCCTCGGACAGCTCGCCGGTCTCCTCGGACTCGGCGACGATGTGCTCCAGGTCGCGAGCGGTGGCGGAGTGTTCCTTATCGTGGACCGGCTCGATGCCGACGGCCCTGAGCAGGGCCTCGGACGCCTTGTCGAACAGGCCGATGAGCCAGCCGAACAGGGCGAGGTAGATCGTGGTGGACCGGGCCAGCCAGCGTGCGACCGGCTCCGGTCGGGCGATGGCCAGGTTCTTGGGCACCAACTCGCCGAAGATCATCTGCACGACCGTCGAGAAGAGCAGCGCCAGGACCGTCCCGACCACCACTCCGATCCCCTGGGGCACGGAGGCCAGGCCGAGGAGCTCGCCGATCGAGCGACCGATGAGCGGTTCGGCGACGTACCCGACGACCAGGGTGGTGACGGTGATCCCGAGCTGGGCGCCCGAGAGCATGAAGGACGTCCGCCTGGTCACGCCGAGGACACGCGACGCGGCCGGGTCGCCCTTCTCCGCCGCGGCCCCCATCCGGGAGCGGTCGACGGCCATGAACGCGAATTCCTGGGCCACGAAGTAGCCCGTGAGTGCGGTGATGGCCAAGACCACCACCACGCCGATGAGAAGTGAGAGCGCGATGCTCATCCGGTGTTCCCCCTTCCGAGAAGGGGGCTGATAGATCGGGCCGGTGTGTCGGCTCGGCTCACTGGAGGTGCTCCTGCGCTTTCGTCGGTGACCCCGCGGGCCGATGCCCGGGTTGACAAGTCATTGTCCCGCCCAACACCGGAATTGTCGACTCTGTTCCGTGAACCGTCCAGGCGAGTGGATCAGGATCCGGCGGACCGTATCGCCCGGGAGACGGCGTCGAGCGCCATGAGGCGGACGGTGTCGACGTCGGCGGGCACCTCCCCGGTCGCCACTGCGACGAAGCCGTCTCCGTCGTACCGGGTGTGCGGCGGAGTCAGGGACCGGGAGAGGCCGTCATGGGCGCCCTGGGCGACGACGAAGCAGGCGGTCTTGTCCAGCCTCGCGTTGGTGATCACCACTCCGATGGTGGTGTGCACGCGATCGGAGGCGTAGTCGAACGGCGGCACGAGGTTCGCCACGCTGGCGAGGTCCACCTCGGTCCCCCCCGGATCGACGTCACCGTAGGCGTTCACCGCACACAGTGCCCCGACGACCAGGTCGCCCACGGTGCTCTCCGCGTAGCGGATACCGCCCGGACGGATGTTCTCGACCCCGCGCCACTGCGACGTGAACGCCCCGGTGCCCGCGCCCACCTGCCCCACCTCGACGAGCGG
>NZ_JAALDW010000191.1:0-8554 GCF_014145055.1 Dietzia sp. DQ11-38-2 | reverse complement strand
CGGGGGCCGACCGGTCAGACCCGACCCGCCGACCCCGCATGCGCCAGCCCGCGCTCGACCGTCGCGGCGATCGACGCGGCGACGCCCTCCGGATCGTCCGACATCGGAACGTGTCCGTCCGCCGAGATCTCCACTCTGGCCTGGGGGAACAGCCTCGACGCCAGGGAGACCTGACGGACCGGGAGAACCAGGTCGAACCGGCCCCACCGGATGGTGATCGGAAGCTCCTCGTCGACCGGCGCGGAGAACACGAAGGTGCCGCGGTCCGCGCGGTCCAGCACCGTGTTGCTGACGATCGCCTCCCCGTCGATCGCCGCCGCCTCCGCCGGATACCGCCACGGCCGGGCGCAGAACGCCGCCATCATCACCGCACGGCCCGCGGCCCGCTCGGTCACGACGGGGATGTGCCGTCCCAGCTTCGCGGCTCCCCGGCGCAGACTCCGGAAGACGGTGATCGTGTACCGCCACTCGGCCTCGGAGCGGAAGAAGCCGGCCGGGGAGAGCGCGGTGACACTGTCCACCAGGCCGCGGGCACCCAACTCGAGCGCGATGAATCCGCCGAGCGAGTTCCCGGCGACGTGGGGGCGCTCCCCGGCGGGCACGAGCTGGGCGATGAGTTCTGTCAGTTGGTCGATCATGTACTCGAGCGCGTCACCTGCCTCGGGCAGATCCGCTGACCTCCCGTGCCCGGGCAGGTCCACCACGACCACTCGGTACCGGTCCGCGAGCAGCGGAACGACCGGGTCCCACGCGTGCGCACGGTGGCAGACACCGTGCATGAGGATGATCGTCGGTCCGGAACCGGTCACCTGGTGATACAAATCCATGCCGGCAGTATCCCTCACAGCGGTAGATGACGCCCCACGACCGCTCGGGATCGTGCTTACATCTCCCATGCGACCGAGGGGACCAACTGGTCAGGGGGCACGACGTGGACACTGTGGCAGGCGAAGTGACGGCGAGGCATCCGGCGCCGCGGGGGCCGGCGCGGTCCGGGGCGGCGAGGGGGCAGACGCCGTCCGCGGCGGCGAGGGGGCCGGCGACCGCAGGGTTGGCGACGCAGTTCCGACCCATCCTCCTCCGACTGGACCTGCTGGTACGGCGGCAGAACACCCAGTACGCGCTGAGCCGCGCACAGACCTCCATCCTCTACACGCTCGCCAGCCACGGACGGTTGCGGATGAGCGACCTCGCCCGGTTGGAGAACGTCAGGGTCCCCACCACCAGTAATTCGGTGAACGTGGTGGAGGGTATGGGCTACGTGGAGCGCGTGCGGGACGAGTCCGACGGCCGTGGCGTCTGCGTGCAACTCACCGACCTCGGACGGGCACGGATCGACCAGGTGCTCGAGGAGCGCGACCAGGACTTCGCCGCCCACCTGTCGCTCTTGTCCTCGGAACACCGGGAGTCGCTGTCCGCGGCGGTTCCCGCCCTCAACGCGCTGCTCGACGCCATCGACAGCACCGGAACCGTGCACTGAACCACCCGTCGTCGACTCCATCGGGATCTCCCACCGGGCCGGTCGGGCGTCTACCCTCACCGGGCATGGGCACAGTCATGATCACCGGCGCCTCCCGTGGGATCGGCGCGGCCACGGCCAGGGCGCTCGACGCCGATCACGAGCTGATCCTGGTGGGCCGCGACGCCGACGCCCTGGCTTCCGTGGCACGCACCTGCCGGTCCGCCCGGGTGGTGACCGCGGACCTGACGACGCCCGAGGGCGTCTCGGCGGTGGCGGACGGCGTCGCCACTCTCGACGGGGTGATCCACTGTGCCGGGGTGGCCGAACTGGGGCGGATCGACGAGACCGATGCCGCCCAGTGGCGTCGCGCGTTCGAGATCAACGTCCTCGCCGTGGTCGAGCTCACCAGGGTGTTGCTCCCAGTCCTCCGCGCGGTCCGCGGCCACGTCGTCGTCATCAACTCCGGCGCGGGGACCACCGCCAAGCCGGGCTGGGGCTCCTACAGCGCCTCGAAGTTCGCACTCCGTGCCGTCACCGACACGCTCCGCGGCGAGGAGCCGGCCCTCCGTGTCACCTCGATCCATCCCGGCCGGGTGGACACGGACATGCAGAGGGCGATCGTCGCCGCCGAGGGCGGGGCGTACGATCCGTCGGACCACCTCACACCGGACTCCGTGGCGACCGCGGTGCGTCACGCGCTCGATTCGACACCCGACGCCCACCCGACCGAAATAGTGGTTCGACCTCGACGTCACTGAGATCCCCTCGACCCGGTGGGGCCACGTGCGATCCCTCGCCGGACCGGCGCGAATGTCGTATCGTCCAGCACCATGGTCGGCTCCGACACCCCCTTGCGCATCACCGTCGTCGGTGCCGGCGTCGTCGGGTGTTACCTGGGCGGCAGACTCGCGCGCCACGCGGACGTGACCCTGGTCGGGCGTCCTCATGTCCTCGACCCGATCCGTGCGAGCGGACTCACCGTGGAGTCCGGGAAAGGCGTGGACGACCGCATCCACGTGCCGTCCGAGGCGCTCACGCTCGCCGAGACGCCGGAATCCGTCCGCCGCTCTGACGTGGTCCTCGTGTGCACCAAGGCGGGTTCCTCCGCGGCCGCCACCGCCGAATTCGTGCCGTTCCTGCGTCCCGGAACCCTGGTGGTGGGCTTACAGAACGGCCTGCACTCGGCCGATTCCATCCGCGACGGCGTCGGCTCGAACCCCGTGATCGCCGGGGTCATCCCCTTCAACGTGGCCCGCACCGGGCCCGCCACCTACCGGCGGACCAGCACCGGTGAGATCCGGATCGCCGAACACCCCCTCGCCGCCCCGCTCCTCCGGGTGATGGAGGAGGCCGAACTCCAGGTGCGGGCGACCGACGACATCCAGGCGGTGCTCCACGGCAAGGTCCTGTTGAATCTCAACAACGCGGTCCAGGCGTTGTCCGGACTTCCTCTGCGGGACGAACTCGTCGATCGTGACCTGCGCAGATGCGTCGCGCTCTGCCAGCGTGAGGCGATCCGGGTCTTCACCGCGGCCGGGGTGGTGCCCCGGGTACCCATCGCCGTGCCGGCCGGCATGCTTCCGTTCGTCATGCGGCTGCCGACGCCGGTGTTCCGCACACTCGCCAGGACGATCATGCGGGTCGATGCGGACGGGACGTCGTCGATGAACGATGACCTGGTCCGCGGACGGCCGACCGAGATCGACATCCTCCAGGGAGAGGTCGTCCGGATGGGCCGGCGGCTCGGGGTCGCGACGCCCGCGTGCGCTCACATGGTCGAGTTGGTTCACGAGGCCGAGCGGGCAGGACCCGACCGACTCCGGTGGACGGGCGCGGCGCTGCTCGCGGAGTTGCAGCGGGCGCGGCGACGGGCACGACGGCTTGCGCGGATGCAGTTCAGATAGTCGAACCGACCCACCTGTCGACCGCCGCATGTATTCGGATGACAGGTGGCGAGACGGCAGACGGTCGGACGACAGAGGGCTACTCGTCGTACCCCAGGGAGAATGCCGCCTCGAGGTCGTGCTTGGACAGCGCGCGGAAGGCGATGTGCGTCTCGGTGTCCACCACACCGGGGACCTTGTTGAGGCGGTCGGAGACGATGTCGGCCACGTCCTCGTTACGGCGGGCCCGCACCAGCACGATGAGGTCGATGGTGCCCGTGACCGAGTACACCTCGGAGACGCCGTCGATCTCGGCGATCTCTTCGGCGACCTCGGGGATGCGCGCCGTCTCGGCGTGGACGAAGACGATGGCGGTGATCATGTCAACCAAGGCTAGTCCAGCTGACGCCGCCCCGCGGCCAGCGTCTCGCGTCCTGTGCCATGGGCTGATCGGGCGCGTTCTGTGAATCCCCGTCGCGTTCTCGGCGACCCGCTCTCGGGCGATACGTCACAGGACTCGCCGGATCGAGCAGGCGACGCGCGCCAGCCAGCCCGCGCTGCCGGGACGCACAGTCCAAGCCGGCCGGCCCGGACCCGAGCCCGCCTCGACTCAGCGCATGTTCTCCGGGGTCCAGTAGGCGCGCATCGAGGCGACCTTGCCCTGCTCGTCGTGGGTCATCAGGTCCCAGACGTTGATCGTGGCGCTGGAGTTCTCGTCGAAGTGCGTGGTGATCTCGAAGTTGAACAGCAGGTCGTCCCCGCACACCCGCGCCTCGAGCACCTCGCCCTCGATCTTCAGGGCCACCACGGACGAGTAGAACTCGCGGATGGCCGCCTTGCCCTCGTGCACCGTGCCGTTGCCGACCGGGTCCTCGACCGTGGCGTTCTCCGCGTAGAGGTCGAGAACAGCCTCGAGGTCGCCCGCGACCAGCGCGGCGATGTAGGAGTCTGCGGTGGCACGAATCTGCTCAGGGGAAGCACTCACGGCGGTGGCCTTTCGGTGAGACGTCGGGTCCACTCGAGCCTAGAACGTGTTCTCGTCACGAGGATCGGTACGGGGCAGCGAATGAAAATAATGTGACTTGCGCCACACCCACCGCGGGCCTACGCTCCGTTCACCAGAGAGCAGGACGTCCATCCGGCCCGGGAACGGGGTACGCCATGTCCACACCGAACGTCTCGGCCAAGAGCTCGGACGAGGAGTCCTTCCACACCGGGCGGGTGGTGATCATCTCCCTGGTCGCAGCGCTCGGCGGGTTCCTGTTCGGATTCGACACCGCGGTCATCAACGGGGCGGTGGACGCCGTCCAGGAGTCGTTCGGGATGAATGCCGGGCTCACCGGGTTCGTGGTCTCCTCGGCGCTGCTCGGATGCATCGCCGGTGCGTACCTCGCGGGCCGCCTCGCCGACCGCTGGGGACGTACCCGCGTCATGGTCCTGGCGTCGGCGTTGTTCACCGCGAGCGCACTCGGGTCCGGGCTCGCATTCGGCCCGTGGGATCTCATCATCTGGCGCGTGGTCGGCGGGCTGGGCGTCGGCGCCGCCTCGGTCATCGCTCCGGCCTACATCGCGGAGGTGGCCCCGCCCTCGATCCGCGGTCGCCTCGGTTCCCTCCAACAGCTCGCGATCGTCTCCGGCATCTTCGTGGCCCTGCTCTCCGACGCCTGGCTGGCGTCCGTGGCCGGCGGCGCGATCGAGGAGCTCTGGATGGGTATCCAGGCCTGGCGCTGGATGTTCCTCACCGAGCTGGTGCCCGCCGTCACCTACGGGGTGCTGGCACTCATGATCCCCGAGTCCCCCCGCTATCTGCTGGCCAAGGGGCTGGTCAGCGAGGCGAGAGACGTGCTGCGCACCATCCAGTCGAGCGGCGTCGACAACCGGATCACAGAGATCCGCGCAACGGTTCGCCAGGAGAGGAAGCGGTCCTGGCAGGACATGCTCACCCCGGGTGGCCGGAACCTCCTGCCGATCGTGTGGATCGGCGTCATCCTGTCGGTCTTCCAGCAGGCCGTCGGCATCAACGTGATCTTCTACTACTCCACCTCTCTGTGGCAGTCGGTCGGCTTCACCGAGGCGGACGCGCTCACCCAGACCGTGATCACCTCGGTCACCAACATCGTGGTGACGATCGTGGCCATCGCGCTGATCGACAAGATCGGCCGTCGCAAGCTGCTCATGACGGGATCGGTGGGCATGACCGTCTCGCTCGCGGTGATGGCCGCGATGTTCAGCACCGCCACGATGGGCCCGGGGGCCGACGGCGAACTCGCACCCCAACTCGGCGACACCCAGGGGCTCGTCGCGCTGATCGCCGCCAACGGCTTCGTCGTGTTCTTCGGTATGTCGTGGGGCCCGGCGGTGTGGGTGCTGCTCGGCGAGATGTTCAACAACCGCATCCGCACGGCGGCGCTCGGTCTGGCCGCCGCCGCCCAATGGTTGGCGAACTTCGCGGTCTCCACGGCGTTCCCGCCGATGGCCGAGTTCAGCCTCACGTTCACCTACGGCTTCTACGCGGTGTCTGCGCTGCTGTCGTTGCTGTTCGTGGCCAGGTTCATCCCCGAGACCACCGGCCGCTCGCTCGAGGACATGGAGTAACCGGGCCTGTCCCCGCCTCCGAACGGGCGGGTCGGATGACCCGGTCCTGGCGGGCAACCGGGGGTGTCAGGCCGCGTCGTCGGGCGTCCGGACCGGGCAGAACAGGTCGGTGCGCAGAGTCGCGGGATCGATGTCCGGCGAGGGCTCGGTGACGTACGACTCCCAGAAAGGTGTCGCCGGGGCCCGCCCCAGGGAGCCGATCTCACCCATGAATTCCTGCCACGCCTCACCCAGCCCGTCGTAGGAGCCGAGGTGACTCGTCGCGGCGACCTCGCCGGCCGGGAGTTCGGATGCCACGACGCGCATCGCACCCTCCTCCGGCTCGCCGGCGTGCTGTTCGGGCAGCGGTTCGGCCAGCGGGAACCCGACCTCCAGATCGGCGTGGGGTTCCGGCTCCTCGGCAATCCTCGTGTACAGGGCGAACGCCGCGCCAGCCGGCCTCACGTCCGCGGCGAACAGCGCGGGGAACGCCGTGTCGAAGAACTGAGCGATGGTGGCCATGGGCACGGCCGTCGCCCGGACCACCGCCGTGGGGACCGCGGGCGCGCTGATCAGGCGGACGCCGTCCACGGGTTCCGGACCGAGGTCGGGGTAGCTGCGGGGCGGATCGTGCGGCTGGTCGCGAGGCGGGATCGGGGACGACGACATCATGAGTCCTCCTCTGGCGTCGGTGTTGCTGCACATTGTGCTCCTGCCCCCGGAGCCAGGGACGGGTTTCCGTCGGGGGCACGCCGGATGCACCGTCGCGGCCCTGCGGGGACACTGGGAGGCATGTCGACATTCCGCCTCCGCACTCCGGACCGCACCCTCGATCTGGGCGAGTTCGACAACGCCCAGGAGGCGCTCGAGCACGCCGTGACGCTCCAGCCCGACGCCCGTCCGGTCAACGGCGACCTCGAGGTGCTGGTCGGCGAGGAATGGCATTCCGTGGCCACGGAGGGCGACATCTCATGACGCCCCTCGCGGTGGGGTCCGTCACCCAGTGCGCCACCTGCGGGGCCGAGCGCGCCGAACCCCTGCCTGCGGTGTGTCCGATCTGTGCCGATGATCGGCAGTACGTCCCGGCCGGCGGCCAACGCTGGACCCACCCCGGGGAGTCCACGGCGCGTGGCGCGCGGATCGAGTTCACCGAGCGCGAGCCGGATGTGATCAATCTGGTCCACCGGGACTGTCCCGGTATCGGGCAGAAGCCGGCGCTCATCCGCACGGACCACGGGAACGTGATGGTGGAGGCACCGAACCACATCACCGAGGAGGCTGTCGCCGCGGTACGCGGGTGGGGTGGGGTCTCCGCCATCATCGCCTCCCACCCGCACATGTACGGGGTCCAGTCCCTGTGGTCCGCGGCGTTCGACGACGCCCCCGTCTACGTCTCCGCCCCGGACGAACACTGGCTGGGTCTGCGGCCCCGGAACACCGTGGTCTGGGGCGGCGGCCACGAGGGCGACGAGATCGAGATCCTGCCCGGTGTCCGCGCCTCGCAACCCGGCGGCCACTTCCCGGGCAGCGCGGTGGTCCACTGGACGGCGCGCGACGGCCGGGGGGTGCTGTTCACCGGCGACACCATCGGCACCGTCGCCGACCCCCGCTGGGTCACGTTCATGCGCTCGTTCCCCAATTGGATGCCCCTGTCCGGGGCGGTGGTCCGGCGCATCGCCGACCACGTCTCGCGCTACGACTTCGACCGGATCTACGCGAACTTCGGCGGCTGCGTCCCCCACGAAGCCGACGACGCCGTACAGCGCTCGGCCGAGCGCTACGCCGAGTGGGTCGACGGCGAGCACGACCACCTCACGTAAAGGGCCGGTGCGGGATACGCCGGGATCCGCGTCGGGAGGCCCGGCGGGTCATAAGGTGGGCACCCATGGAGGAGCACAGAATCATCCGGCTCGCGGGTCGCCACGTCGATTTTGTCGCACTGTCCTGGGGTCCCGAGAACGCTCCCCTCGCGGTGCTGCTGCACGGGTACCCCGATTCGCCCCATTCGTGGCGGGAGGTGGCCCCGGGTCTCGTCGAGGCGGGCTACCGGGTGGTCGCCCCGTTCACCAGGGGTTACGCGCCCTCCGGCGTGCCCACCGACGGGTCTTACCACATCGGCAGTCTGGCGCACGACGCGATCGAGCTGCACGCGTTGCTCGGTGGTGACGACCGGGCGGTCCTCGTCGGTCACGACTGGGGCGCGCTCGCCGCTCACGCCGTCGCCGGGCTCGTGGACCAGCCCTACCGCCGCATCGTGACCATGGCCGTACCCCCGCCGGCCGCGTTCATGTCGCGGGACGGTGGCACCCTCGCCTCCGTCTCCAGGTTGCTCAGGCAGGCGAGGATGAGCTGGTACATCGCGTTCCAGCAGCTGCCGGTGCTCGCGGAACGGTCACTGCCCACCGTGGTCCCCCTCCTGTGGCGCCGGTGGTCGCCCGGTCTCGAGGCCGGCCCCCACCTCGACGCGGCGTGGTCGGCGATCGAGACCCGGCGCACCGAGGTCCTCCGCTACTACCGCCACGCGGCCCGTCCGTGGACGGTGCCCACCCAGCAGGCCGCCGCCCAGCGAGCGATGCTGCGCCCGACCACGGTCCCGATGCTCTACCTGCACGGACGTGACGACGGGTGCATGCTC
>NZ_JAALDW010000190.1:0-3534 GCF_014145055.1 Dietzia sp. DQ11-38-2 | reverse complement strand
CGGGTTGGCCACCAGGGCGACGGCGGCCCCCGTGCCCACCACCAGCCCGAGCAGCGCCTCGCGGCCGTCCGGGCCACCGATCCTGTCGGTCTGCACGGGCAGGAGGATCTGGAGCGGGCCGAACCACGAGGCGAAGACCGCCACGACGCCGAGGGTGAGCGCCAGGATCCACAGGGGACCCACGCGGTCGGCCGGTCGGGTCACCGCACGCGTTCCCAGTTGGCCGTCCACGCCTCGGCGCCGCCCATGAGCTGACGCTCCAGTTCGGGCCGGTCGGGCCCGGCCCGGTGCAGCAGGTCGGCCGCCCAGTCCGCGTAGAGCCCGTACTGGGCCACACCGTCGACGTTGAGGTCGTAGACACGGTCACCGAACCGCCACCGGTCCATCACCTCGCCGCTGAGCGCGGTGAACGGGTAGACCAGGGGATCGGTGGCCGCGCTGGGGCGCGCGTCCGCGAGGTGCGCCAGGCCGTTGACGTCCGAGCCGTAGCCATACCCGGCCCAGGGGCGGGTCGTGCCGGCGGTGTTGGCGCGCCAGGCCTCGAGGAAGCCGGTGTCGAAGGTCTCGGTCGCATCGGCGGGCCAGGCGAACGCGGCCACGAACCCGCCTTGTTCGTGCATGCGGCGCGTGATGCCCTGCGTGGCCCAGGTGTGGTCGGAGATGAGCCCCGTGTACCCCGACTCCGCGGCGATGTCGAGCGTCCGCGTGGCCGTCTTGACGCTCATGTGGTCGATGTTGATCACCATGCCGCGCGCCATCATCCCCCGCACGGCGTGCTCGCCGAGCGGGGTCAGTCCGCGGACGTTGCACAGTGGCGTCTCGGGATACACGGGCAATGCCGCTCCCGCGGGGGCGCCCCCGGTCACCGCCGCCAGCCCGTCAGCGACCGGGGTGCTCGCGATCGGCTGGTCGTGGTCCGCGTCGGGGCCGGTGCACGGCTCGGTCTCCCAGAACCGCTGGGTACCGATCTTGTTGCCCACGTTCACCGCCAGGCCCGCCAGGTCCTCGTCCATGCGGGCGCCGCCGAGGGCGTTGTCGAACTTGTGGACCGGGAACACGGTGGACACGCCCCACGAGGCGAATTCGTCGAGGCCGCGGTCGATGTCCTCGGCCGAACACAGCGGCACGTCGTTGACCATCCGGCAGCCGAACGGCTCGGACGCCTCGACGCCCACCGTCACCGCGAGCTTGCCCTGCGCGGCGATCGACCGGACCTCCTCGGGAGACCGTGCGATCCGGAACCAGCCCCGGCCGGGGCCGCCGTGCTCGGCGTCGATGTGGGCCTCCATCCGGTTCATGTAGTCGACCTGACGACGCAGCTGATCCATCTCGTCACACGAGTACGGCGAACCGATGAGCATCTCGCACAGCACCCGGTTGGCGACCAGGTAGTTGTTGAGCACCCGGAGGCCGCCCCGCCACGCGCGCTCGATACCGGTGTAATAGGCCTGCTCGTGCAACTGCGAGTTGGAGGCCGGCCACTGCGCGAACGTGGGGTAGCCCTGGGTGCCGCCCGGAACCGCGGTGCCGCCGAGGACCGACTCGAGCAGCGAGAAGTGTCCGAAGTCCGAGTGCGTGGGGCAGTCGGCCAGGGCCTGCGCCATCCCGCCGGGGGCGAAAGGCTCACCGCACCGTAGGGCGCCGCCGAACGCCTGGGAGGCGGCGATGTGCGCGTGGGCGTCCACCATGCCCCGGATCGGCGTGGCGGACGCCGCGGGCGCGGCCGTCAGCGGGACGGTCACCGCGACAGCCGAGAGCAGAGCCAGCGCCGAGCGCGCCCATCTGCCGGTGGTCGTGGACCTCGTGGTCGAACTGCCGTTTCCCATGGACGTGCCCCTCTCAGACGGCGCCCGCCGTGGGTCGGCGGGGGCGTCGGCGTGAAAGGGAGATTAACCAAGGTTCGGCCGTGGCACGGCCCGTTCCCGGAGATTTCTGGACAGCTGTTCAGAGTTGGGTTCGCACCGCTGGGGCGTGTGTGGCGGGAGCGTCAGTTGGTGTCCGCGACCAGCGGTTCTATGGTGAGGTGCTCCATCTCCTTGCTGATGTACTGCAGGCGCCACTTGTCGCCGAACAGAGCCAGGAGTTCACCGTCGGTGCGCTGGAACACCTCCACCCCGCGCTGCCGGCCGAGTTCGTCGGCGGAGGCGGAGTCGGTGCGGCGGGCGATGGAGTACGGCAGGCGGTCGACGACCACCTCGACGTTGAACTCGGCCTTCATGCGGGCGGTGACGACCTCGAACTGCATCGGCCCGACCGCCGCCATGACGGGGTTGGCATCCCCACGCGTGTCGTTGCGCAGGATCTGCACCACGCCCTCGGCGGCCAGCTGGTCGATGGCCTTACGGAACTGCTTGTACTTGCCCAGCGACTGCGCGCGCACCACGGCGAAGTGCTCGGGTGCGAACTGGGGAATCGGCGGGAACTGCACCTTCTTACCGGTGTAGAGGGTGTCGCCGGGTGCGAGGGCGGTGGCGTTGACAAGGCCCACGACGTCGCCCGGGTAGGCGGTCTCGACGGTCGTGCGGTCGCGGCCGAACACGGTCAGGGCGTACTTGGTGGTGAACGGTTTGGAGGACTGGGCGTGGGTGACCACCATCCCGCGCTCGAACTCCCCGGAGACCACGCGCATGAACGCGAGCCGGTCGCGGTGCGCGGCGTCCATGCCGGCCTGAACCTTGAACACCACCGCGGAGAACGGATCCGAGGTCTCCCGGGGTGCTCCCGTCACGGTCTCCCACGCGTGCGGCGGTGGGGCCAGTTCGACCAGCGCGTCCAGGATCTGGTGCACACCGAAGTTGAGCATCGCGGAGGCGAAGATCACCGGGCTCGTCTCGCCGGCCAGGTAGAGCTCCTGGTCGTGGTCCTGCCCCATGGCGGAGAGCAGTTCGGACTCCTCAACGGCCGTCTCCCACACCTCGCCCTCCCGCTGGGCGGCGGTGTCCGGGTCGTAGTGCTCCTCCGGGGCGATGGTCGATCCACCGGCGGTGCGGGTGAAGTGGATGTACTCCTCGGGCGCACCGTCGGGGCCGCGGCGGAGCAACCCCCGGTAGTCGCCGGCTATGCCGACCGGCATGAACAGCGGGGTCGGCACCAGGCCGATCTGCTCGGTGATCTCGTCCAGCAGCTCCAGTGGCGCCTGCCCCGGACGGTCCCACTTGTTGATCACCGTGATGATGGGCAGGCCGTTGTGCTTGCACACGCGGAACAGTTTGAGCGTCTGTGGCTCGAGGCCCTTGGCGGCGTCGATGAGCATCACCGCCGCGTCGACGGCGGTGAGCACCCGGTAGGTGTCCTCGGAGAAGTCGGCGTGGCCGGGGGTGTCGACGAGGTTGATGACGTAGGGCTCGTCGTCCTCGGCAGACCCGGAGGGCTTGTAGGTGAACTGCAGCGCGGTGGAGCTGACGGAGATGCCGCGGGCCTTCTCCATCTCCATCCAGTCCGACACGGTGGCCCGACGGCCGGATTTGCCGTGGACGGCACCGGCCTCGGTGATGACGCGCGCGTGCAGCGCCAGCGCCTCGGTGAGCGTGGACT
>NZ_JAALDW010000189.1:0-6688 GCF_014145055.1 Dietzia sp. DQ11-38-2 | reverse complement strand
GGCGGCGGCCGCGGCGGCGGTGTCGGCGTCGACGTCGGTGACCATCACCCGGTATCCGCGTCCGGCGAGCATCTCGGCGATCTCCCTGCCCACCCCGCGACCGGCACCGGTCACGAGCGCGCTGCGCGGCCTCGTCGTCGTCACTTCTCGCTTCCCAGTCCGGAGCGGATCCGGCCGTAGGAGATGCCACCGTGGCAGTAGGTGGGCACGACCGGCCAGAAGCGCTTCCAGGGGACGAGCTCGGTGGAGGGCAGGATCTGGAGCCAGCGCGGGTCGCCGGGGCACGGGTCCGCCATGGTCTTCTCCTTGATCATGGAGTCGTACTGATCCAGGGAGTCCTCGAGGGTGTTGGCGTTGGGACAGATCTCCCGGCCGAACTGCTCGTGGTACCGCCGCACGCCCGGGATCCGGGACAGCTCCGGCTGCCAGTTGTCCAGCGAGATGCCGTTCTCCGAGGACACCCACACGCCGTCCGGGGTGTTGACGACCAGCGAGTGGTTGCCGTCGGTGTGTCCGGGGGTCCACATCAGGGCGAGGCCGGGGCCGAGCTCGATGTCCCCGTCGAACACCGCGAACTTCGAGCGGTCGACCCCGCCGAGACCGTCGGCGACGTACCACGCCCACTGCATGGGGTGCAGGTCCTCGAGCGTGGCCAGCTCACGTCGGTGGACCAGCAGCCGCGCGTCTCCGAACAGTGGGTCGCGGGGCGCGGTCTCCCCGGGGATGACCTCCGTCGAACCGAGGATCATGCGCGGGTCCTGCACGTGCAGGTGGTCGAAGGTGCAGAAGTCCACGTCCTGCGGCGTGAGCCCGACCCTGGCGAGCGCCTGATCCGGCTCGTTGAAGTACTTGAGGATCAGCTTCACGGCCAGGTTGCCGCCGGGGACCTTGTCGACGAGCGCCTGGAGGTTGTCGTAGAAGGGCGCCTCGGCGGACCCCGCGGGGACGGTCGGCTCGAACACCAGGGTGCGGGGGCGGCCGTTCCAGTCGTCGTACTGCACCACGATCATCCGGTTGATCATGGTGATCAGCGGCAGGCTGGGGACCGAGACCGCGTTGTTGAACGCGTACTTGACCGGGTACGGCGCCGCCGCCACGTCCACGGACTGCACCGCCCGCACCTGCCCCTGCTGCACGAACCGCGTCTTGTACTCGGCGGCCGCCGCGCGCACCGCCCGCAGGCGTTCACCCCGGGGCCACACGTCGTGGACACCGTCGAACTCGGGGATCGAGCGCGCGCCGATCTGCTCGAGCATCTCCTCGGTGGACTGTTCCCGCAGGGTCTGCTCCTGCAGTTCCCGGTCGCCCAACTCGTGTTCGCGCAGCATCACCGCTCCTGTTCTCCTCGGGGCGCCGTGGCTCTCCCGGCGCCGTGCTCCTGACGGGTACTTCCAGGATCCGGTGTCCGTCGCCGCCCCACTTGTCTCAGCGCGACACTCTCCCCCGGCGTCGGAGCTCGCCGGGGGAGACGCCGAACCACCGCCGCACGGCGTGGCTGAGCGTGGACTGTTCGGAGAACCCGACCAGGTCGGCGATCTGCGTGAAGGACAGGTCGGTGGTCGTGATGAACCGGTGTGCCCGGTCCCGCCGCAGGTCGTCCACGACCCGACCGTAGGTGGTGTCCTCCACGACGAGGTGGCGCTGCAGGGTTCGCGGGTGGATCGCGAGCGACGCCGCCACCTCGGCGAGTGCCGGGACCCGCCCGGGAAGGCGCTCGCCCACAGCCCGGCGGACCCGACCCGCCATCGAGTGGGCGGGGTCGGAGTAGGTGCCCGCCAGGTGGTCGAGGGCGGCCTGTCGGATCTCCTCGTCGGCGGTGGCGAACGAGGCGTCCAGGATCCTGCGCTCGACGCACAGCGCGGCCACGGGGCGGTCGAACTTGATGTCGGCACCGAAGAAGTCCAGGTAGCGGTCCACGGGCGAGAGCGGCCCGTGGGTCAGCTCGACGGATCGGAGACCGGGACTGCGCCCGAGCAACTGCACCGCCATCCGGTGGAACAGGCCGAGCCCCAGCTCGATGGCCTGAGGGGAGTACGGCGACTCGGACAGCTGCTTGCGGTATGTCAGCGCGATCACTCCGCGCCGGTTCCACGGGTCGTCGTCGACGCCGATCGTCAGCGCGGGGCTGTGGACGAACAGGAAACGCGCCGCGCACTCGAGCGCCTCGGTGGCGGTGGAGCTGGGGCGGATCGCCCGGGCCACGGGACCGAGGATGGAGATGTCCTGTCGGTCGGCCAGCCGCAGCCCGAAATCCGGGCACTCGAGCGCGGCAGCGGCGGCGTCGAGCATCTGGTCGTGCGCGGTGATCGAGATCAGGCCGTCGTCGCCGGCGAGGGCCTCGGCCGCGATGCCGTACTGGTCGAGCAGGTGCTCGGGGTCCCCTCCGAGTTCGCTCACGAGCGGGGCGAAGCCGCGAAGGCTGGCGGTGCGGATCAGCGGCTGCACGCCACCACCCGGGCGCTACCGTTCCGCCAGGTGACCACGGACTCCGGGCTGCTCACCCGGGCACACCGATCTCCCCGGCCACCCGACGGCCCGACTCGACAGCCCCGTCCATGTACCCGGCCCAGCGGGTGGCGGTCTCCGTGCCCGCCCAGTGGATCGGGCCGACCGCGCGGCGCAGGTGGGGTCCGAAGCGGGTCAGGGTCCCGGGCGCGGCGAACGCGCCGTAGCACCCGCGGCTGTACTCTTCCTCCGCCCAGTCGCGCTCGATGTAGTCGACGGGTTCGCGGGCCCGGGGCCCGAAGTATCCGGCGAGATCCTCCAGCACCTGCGCCCGACGGTCGGCGGGCGTCATGCGCGAGCACCGGTCCGCGTGTCGGCCTTCGAGGAATCCGACCAGCACCCCGGGGCCACCGCCCGCGGCGCCGTGGGGGGTGTTGTCGAAGACCGTGCCCAGCGGGCGGGTGTCGCTGTTCGCCTGACCGCTCCAGCCGTCGGCGCGCCAGAACGGCTCCGGGTAGGCGACGTTGACCTTGATCACCCGTCCCATGGGCAACCGTTGGACGAGCTGGTCGCGGTCCCCGGGCAGGCCGGGGGAGTAGCGGATCCTCGACGCGAGCGGCGGAGGAACGGCGACGACCACGTGGCGCGCGCTCACGGTGTGGTGGCCGGTACGGACGCGGACGGAACCGACGTCCCACTCGACCGCGGTGACCGGGCTGTCCAGCACCACCCGTTCGCCGAGTTGCCGCGCCATCTCGATCGCGATCGTCTGCGCCCCGCCCACCACGCGGTCCTGCTGCGCTCCACCGGCGGTGTCGATCATCGCGTCCAGTCCGCCGGCCGAGCCGATGTAGAACGCCGCCCACAGCGCGGAGAGGTCCTCGGGGCCGGTCGAGAACACAGCCTCGGTGAGGAGTCGGTAGAACCCGCGGGCCCGCGGGGTGCGGGCGGTGCGTCTGAGCCAGGTGTCGAACGTCTGCGAGTCCAGGCGGTCGGCGCCGGAGGCGTTCCACGGGTCGTCGAGCGGGATGCGGGCGGCCATCCGGTCGAGCCGCCACTGGGTCTGGGCGATATCGGCCAGGGTGACCGGGTCGAACCTGGGGATCCGGCCGGTGTACTCCGCCCTGGCGCCGCCGAGTTCGGCGATGTGCCGGCCCTCGACGTGGGTGGGGAAGGTCTGCAGTCCCAGTTCGCGGATCAGTGCCAGGACGTGGTGTTGGGTGGGGCCGACCCACTGCCCCCCGACCTCGATGGGCTGGCCACCGGCGAGCGTGGCGCCCAGTAGCCTGCCGCCCACACGGTCCCGGGCCTCCAGAACCATCACCTCGTGGCCCACCCGGGTCAGCTCACGCGCGGTGACCAGGCCGGCGATCCCCGCCCCCACGACCACCACGTCCACCGATGAGTCCATTGTCGAGCCTCTCCACGCCCTCGAATCGCAGACATTCCCACAGTATTCCGAGCCCCCGCCGGCCCGGGTCAGGACAGTGAACTCGACGCGACGGACCCCTGCCGTCTGCCACCCTTGTCGGCATGGACACGGACAGGCGATCCCTGCCGCGCAACTCGTGGCTCTCCCGGGGCGAGCCGCTCGATCGTGACGACGCGGCGAGCAGGATCAGCGCTTACATCTACGGCAACATCCTGGTGCTCGCGGCGCTCGTGCCGATCGTCCAGAGCGAGAAGTACGTCGGGATCGCGATAGTGCTGGGCACCGCCCTGTCGACGTTCATCGCGCACGTCTTCGCCGAGGCGGTGGGCCACGGCGTGCGTGAGGGCGAGCCGCTGAGCCGCGCCGAGCGGCTCGCCGAACTGCGGAACTCGGTGCCGATCCTGAGCTCGGCGGTCCTGCCGTCGCTCATCCTCGCGGTCGGGTGGATCGGGGTGATCGAGCACGGTACCGCCATCCTGCTCGCGGAGATCACCGTGCTGGTGCGGATCGGCGGCGTCGTCTTTGTGATCGGCCGACTCAACGGCGAACGGCCCGATCGGAGGTGGCTCCTCGGCGCGGCGGCACTCACGGTTGTCGCCGTGGCCGTCGTGGCGCTCAAGGTCGCTCTGACGCACTGAGCCGGCGTCACCGGTCGATCATCCGCACCGGCCGTTCCGGCCGACCGGTCACCTCCCGAACAGCCTCGCCAGGAACCCCTCCGCGGGGGCCTTGGCGTGACCGGGGCACCGCTGGGACCTGGGCACGGCGGACATCACCTGGTCGACGTGCATGCCGCACCCGGCCCACGTCGTCTTTCCACAGGTCTTACAGGTGGCGGGTCTGCACATGGTCGTTCTCCTCAAGGTCACAGAGTGCGGGGTCAAGGGCCGCGGGATCGTCGCGAGGTCGCCAGGCGAACGGTCGGCTCGCTCGGGCCTCGACAGCCAGCATACATACCCTAGGGGGTATAGACAATGAACGCGCGACCAGCCTTCTCTTGACTCCCTCGTCGATGAGTGTCACTGTATTAATCACCTAATACAGCGACACGGACGGGGGCTCGATGCAGTTCGACACCGCCTCTCCGATCTGGGTGCAGCTCGTCGAGGAGTTCTCGCGACGCATCGTGATCGGGGAGTGGGCGGCGGGCGCGAGGATGCCCGGGGTCCGCGAACTGGCGTCCGACCTGGGCGTCAACCCCAACACCGCACAGCGGGCACTGGCCGAGTTGGAACGGCTCGAGCTGTGCCGATCCGAGAGGGCCAGCGGGCGATACGTCACCTCCGACGACGCCCGCATCGACGAGGTCCGCGCCGACCTCGCCTCCGGCGCCGCCCACGAGTTCATCCGTCGGGTCCGCGGCCTCGGGATGACGCAGGACAAGGCCCGAGCACTACTGGACAACAGATGGGACGACCATGACCACACCACTGCCCATGCGCACGACGGAGGTGCCTGACGTGAGCATCACCGAGAACGCCGCGCCCACACTCGTCGAGGCCTCGGGGCTGCGCATGAGTTACGGCTCCACGACCGCGTTGGACGCGCTCGACCTCCGCCTGGCTCCGGGCCGGATCGTGGGACTGCTCGGGGAGAACGGCTGCGGTAAGACCACCCTCCTCAAGATCCTCGCCGGCGTGCTCTCGGGATACTCCGGCAGCGTGCGGATCGACGGCCACGCCCCCGGACCCGAGTCCAAAGCGATCGTCTCCTTCCTGCCCGACACCAGCTTCCTCCCCGATTCCGCACGGGTGACCTACTGCCTGGAGCTCTACGCCGACTTCTTCTCCGATTTCCGCACCGAGAAGGCCCGAGACCTGATCGGGTTCTTCGGTCTGAGCGAAACCGCCCGGCTCAAGGAGATGAGCAAGGGCATGCGCGAGAAGGTCCAGATCGCGCTGGCCATGTCCCGTGACGCGAAGGTGTTCCTGCTGGACGAACCCATCTCCGGCGTCGACCCGGCCGCACGTCAGCTCATCCTCGACGGGATCCTCCGCAACCTCTCCGAGGACTCACTGCTCCTGATCTCCACGCACCTGGTGCACGACCTGGAGCCCATCCTCGACGCCGCGGTGATGATGCGCCACGGCCGCGTCCTGCTGCAGGGCGACGCCGACGACCTCCGCGGCCAGCACTCCGCCAGCCTCGATCAGATCTTCAGGGAGACCTACCGATGACGACGACACTGCTCAAGCACGAATGGTTGCGTACGCGTGGGGCGCTCGGGACGACTCTCGGCATGATCACCCTGATCGGAGTCCTGGGCAGTCTGCTCGGGGCCGCCGGATGGCCCCTTCTCTCCCAGTTCGGGATGGCCCTGGGCGTGTTGGCCGCGATCGTGGCGGTCCCGGCTGTCCAGTTGACCCTCGCCGCCGATTACTGGCGTACCGGGTACGGCCGCACCGGGTACTTCACCCACTCCATCCCCGTCCGCGGCTCGACCATTTTCTGGGTCAGGTTGGCGTGGGCGATGATCGCCTCGCTGGCCGCGCTCGTCCTCACCGCCGGGCTCGCGCTGCTCGCCTGGTGGGCGGCCGCGTTGCATTCGGGGATCACCTCGCCGTCGTCGTCAGTCCTGTCCGACACCTGGACCACGGTGACCACGGCCGCGCCGCCCTGGATGATCGCCGCCGGGCTCATCGTGGGCCTCTCCTCGTTCCTGATCTGGCCGGTCTACTACTACTTCGCGGTCTCGGTGGGGCACGAGCGGCGACTGGCGGCTCTGGGCGCCGGTGGGCCGGTCGTGGTGTTCGTCGTGATCTACGTGGCCACTCAGATGCTGTCGCTGCTGGCGATGATCGCGCTGCCGTT
>NZ_JAALDW010000188.1:0-3852 GCF_014145055.1 Dietzia sp. DQ11-38-2 | reverse complement strand
GCTCCCACACGTGAGGAGGAGCTGCCGCCCGCACCCCGGACGGTCCCACTGGCCTCCGGCACCGACGTCGGCACCGCCGTCCATCACCTGGCCGAACACACCGATCTCGCCGAGCTCCTCACAGCAGCACCCTCTGCGGACATCCGGGAGTGGGAGTCGTGGGCGGCCGATCAGCTCACCTCCCTCGGTCTCGGTGGCGGCGTCCGCGACGCCAGGTCCCCCGAGGCCGTCGAGGAGATGGTCGCCGTCGCCCGCACGGCCCTCACCTCGGACCCCGTGCGCAGGGCCGCTGGCCGTCCGCACTGGGCGGAGCTGCCGGTCGCGGGATCCCTCGCCACGACCAACGGCACGTCCGTCGCGGTGGACGGGGTGGTCGACCTGGTCGTCGACCACCCCGACGGGTCCCTGTCCGTCATCGACTACAAGACCGATGTCGCCGTCACCTGCGCCACCGTGGACGATTACCTGCTCCAGCTGTGCGCGTACGCCGAACTCCTGCGGGCGACCACCGGCCGGACCGTCAGCCGCGTCGAGCTCGTGTTCTGCCGCGGCGGCCGGGCCACCGTCATAGGACGGGATCTCAGTTGAGGTTCGTCCACGCCACGCGTCCGTTCGTCGCGGCGGCGATCGCCGCGTCGCACGATTCGCCGGTGGTCACCGCCCGGTACACCTCCACCAGCAGGTCCACGACCGAATCCCACACCCGGTAGAGCGGTTCGTCTCCGCCGTACGCCCAGACCGCTCCGGCATCCGGACCGTCCCGGTAGGCCACGGCGTACCCGTAGCCCCGCCTCTCCGCGATCGGCCACAGTCGACCCGCCCAGGTCACCCCGGGCCCCGGCTCCGAACCCAGTCCACCGGTGGCCATGGCGTGCTCGAACATCCTCGCCTGCACGTCGAAGCCCCGGGCGGGGTCCACCGGGTCCGCGAACGGTAACAGTCCCTCGACCGCGTCCAGGCCCGTCCGGCGGAGATGCCAGAGAAGCGTGCGGATCCCCACCGAATCGTCGACGCCGCAACTGTCGAGCAACATGCCCGACCGGGAGTCGGAGGCCCGGGGATCATCCAGCCACGCACCGGGCGCTCCCTGCACCTGCACGATCTCGGCCAGCGCGTCGCACAGCTCCCCGACCTGTTCGTCGAGCACCACCGAGGCGTCATCCACGCGGCCGGACCGCGATCGACGAACCACTGGCGCGGTGGATGCGGGAACCCCGGTGGTCACGGACTCCTGGGGAGTCGAACCATCCCCCCTCTCCCCGTTCATCACCCACCGGGTCCGTTCGAGGGCTCCGTCGATGTCGGCGGCCCACTCCGGCCGGGCGACGGATGGATCCGGGCCCACAGGAGCCAGTGCCGGTGCCGATCGGACGTCGTCCTGCCGCAGCGCCGGGATCGACCCGGTGACGTCGGCGAAGAGCTCCAGCCGGTCCCGGCGGCTGTCGCGCATCCGGTCGCGTTCGGATCGGGTGAACGACATCACCGGGAGCGTGAGGAGCAACGCGGCCTGCCTCCCGGAGAACCCGAACCCCGTCTTGAGGGCGCGCCGCGCCTCGACCGGGGAATCCGAGTGCCGGATGGTCTCCATCACGGCGGTGAGGTCCTCACACGCCATGAGCAGCGCCTCGGCCTCGTCGAAGGCCCTCCCGGCATCGTCTCCGGGCTCGAACCACCCTCCCAGTGCACCCGTAGCTGCCACGCCGATCCCCCGATCTTCCCCGCTGTCGAACTAGTCCCGGCCCCCACCGGTTCCAGGCGAGATCCTACGCGGGCGGCCCCTGTGACGGTCCTGCAGCCGCACGGCCCCGGCAGCTGCCCTAGCCGACGTTGTGACCGATCTCTCCGGCCGAAATACCGCCCTTGACCAGTCCTTTCCATTTTCCGATCAGTTTCCTAAGGTCGCCCGAGCGTTCCCGTGGAAATCGGACGTAGGGTCCTGGACATGAACGGACATCTGACGCTAGAGGACGGGGGCCGGAACCATTCCGTCCCGGATCCTCCTGCTGAGGGCCCCGGGGCGGAGGCCCGGCCCGGCGTCGACGACCGCGGGATCCGCGACACCGCTCCGGCCGCGGTCTTCCCGGCGCCGCTGACCACGGTCTCGGCCGCGGCGACGGGAGGGTTGATCGGCCTCGGAGCCGTCTACGGCGTCGCGGCACTCCTCGCCGACACCCTGGTGGGTGTGGCGCTGCTGGTGCTGGTGTTCGCGCTGACGATGGCGGGCCCCAGGGTTCATTCGATGGCACGGACCGAGGTGGGCCGCACGGTGGCGGTGGTTCTCGAGGCGATCGCCTTCGGGGGCGTGCTCGGCGCGGTCATCGTGGTGTTCTGAGCCGGGCCCCCAACTCGTCCACCAGGCCCTCCTCCACACCGGCGCCCTCCACGAGGTAGCGACGGACATCGCCGAACTCACGGGTCAACGCTGTCAGCGACCGCCTGATGTTGACCTCCTCGACCCCGATGAGCACGTCGATCGCCTCCAGGCGTTCGGGCATCTCCGCGCGGACGTAGGAGCGGATGGCGTCGACGAAGTCGACGGACAGCTCGCGCGTCAGCATGTAGTCGGCGATCACGTCCTCCTCGCGGACGCCGGCGAGCAGCTGCAGGACGGCAGAGGTCCAGCCGGTCCGGTCCTTGCCGGCGGTGCAGTGCACGATCGCCGGGCCCGTCGACCGCGCCACGGCGCGGACCGCGCGTCCGAAACCCGTCCGCTCGGCGTCCCCGACGACGAACCGCTCGTACATGATCGCCGTCTCCCGCCGGGCGTCCTCGACGCTGTACGTGCCGGCCCCGGTGAAGGCGGCGGCGGAGGTGTTCCCGGCGAGGACGTCGATCGCGAGGTAGTGGGCCCCGTCCGGGATCACGTCGGGCTGTCGGACGATCTCCTCGTCGGTCCTCAGGTCGACGACGGTGCTCACCCCGAGCCGGTTGAGCACGCCGAGATCGTCCTCACCCACGGACAAGGTGGTGGACCGGTAGACCAGACCGCGGGCCATGGTCCCGGACGGCTCGAGTGCGTATCCATGGCCGGCGACGTCCCGGAAATTGTGGACGCTGGTGAGTCGGACGTCGCCCGGCGCCGGACCGGACGCGCCGGCCGCTGCGCTGACATCACGGACGACCTCGGCGTCGACCCCGGTGTTCATGCGCGCATCTGCGCCCATTCCGCGTCCCTTCGGCTCCCGCGCGCCCGGATGGCGCGCCGCCCCCTCTCGTTACTACCGGATCGCCGGGACCGGTGCGAGGCGGCGGCGCCGCGTCGGTGGGAGGGGCCGACGACGAGTTCCGCGCGCTGACCGGGGGGAGCGGGGTCGTCAGCTCAGGATGCGCAGCTGGAACGGGTAGTTGATGGTCCGGCCCCGGGTCGCGCGCACGACTCCGATCAGGTGACCGACGATCTGGAGGACGAAGGAGACCGCCAGCAGGACCAGTCCGATGGGGATGCCGATCACGGTGATGATGAAGACCCAGCCGACGATGCTCATGATCCACAGACCAACGTTGAAGTTGAAGGACCCGGCCGCGGCCTGCCGGACGAACGGGCTGCGGTCCTTGTAGATCAGCCACATGACCAGCGGGCCCACGAAGGAGAGCCACCCCGCCGAGAGCGCCATGGCGATGAGGCTGGACGCGTGCGCCAGGGCCGCGGGCGTGCGGTCGTCGGGTCCGGCCACGGGCTGGCCGTACTGGGGTTCGCCGTACTGGGGGGATCCGGGCTGCTGCGTCATGCCCCCAGTGTGCGCCTCTCGGGGGCGTCGGGGCATCAGGGATGTCCCCCGTGTCGCCACTGATCCCCGCCCGTCCCCCTCCCCCGATCCTCTGCCGCCACGGGCCCCCGCCGCCCCGGACCCC
>NZ_JAALDW010000187.1:0-5879 GCF_014145055.1 Dietzia sp. DQ11-38-2 | reverse complement strand
GGACGTCCTCGACCGTGAGGGCGAGTCGCTCGCGGACGAGGCCCGGGGGGCCGGGGCCGACACCCTCGTCGTCGTGGGCTGCGATTCGATGCTCCTGGTCGACGGTCGGCTCGAGGGCAAGCCGCACACCTACGAACGGGCGATGGCGCGGTGGCAGAAGATGCGGGGTCGTCACGGGGTCCTCATCACCGGCCACGCCGTCGTGCTCGCCGACCTCACCGGGGACGGGCCCCTCGTCGTCACCGGGCGAGCGACCGACACCTCCGACACCACCGTCCACTTCGGCGCTCCCTCGGACTCCGACCTCGATGTGTACCTCCGCACCGGCGAACCCCTCGAGTGCGCGGGCGCCTTCACCATCGAGTCGCTCGGCGGGTGGTTCATCGACCGGATCGACGGCGACCCGTCGAGTGTCATCGGACTCAGTCTTCCGCTGTTGCGGCGCCTCCTCGAGGACGCCGGGATACATGCACACCAGGTGTGGCGGCCTGAGCTTCGCGCCTGAACAGCTGGTCAGAGAGGCCGAGTCCCGAAGCACCCGACCCCACGGAGCAGCTCACGGACCCCCAATCCCACACATGAGGGGGGCCTCTCATTAGACTGCTGGAGAATATCGGTCCCCCACCGGGCGCACCGGTCTAAGAGACGTCCATCACCAGGAGGCCCTGAGTGCCCAGTCATGCCAGCTCTCACATCACCAAGGTCCTCGTCGCCAACCGCGGCGAGATCGCCGTCCGTGTGATCCGCGCGGCGAAGGACGCCGGCCTGGCCAGCGTGGCCGTGTACGCCGAGCCCGACGCCGACGCCCTCTTCGTCAAGCTGGCGGACGAGGCCTTCGCCCTCGGAGGCACCACCTCCGCGGAGTCCTACTTGGTCTTCGACAAGATCCTCGACGCCGCCGCCAAGTCCGGCGCCGACGCCATCCACCCCGGGTACGGATTCCTCTCCGAGAACGCCGACTTCGCGCAGGCCGTCATCGACGCCGGCCTGATCTGGATCGGCCCCCCGCCGAACGCCATCCGTGACCTCGGCGACAAGGTCACCGCGCGGCACATCGCCGAGCGGGCCAACGCGCCGATGGCGGCCGGCACCAAGGACCCCGTCGCCAATGCCGACGAGGTCGTGAAGTTCGCGGAGCAGTACGGCCTGCCCATCGCCATCAAGGCCGCCTTCGGCGGCGGCGGGCGCGGGATGAAGGTCGCCCACGAGATGTCGGAGGTCGCCGAACTCTTCGACTCGGCCACCCGTGAGGCCACCGCCGCCTTCGGCCGCGGCGAGTGCTTTGTCGAGCAGTACCTCGACAAGGCCCGCCACGTCGAGGCGCAGGTGCTCGCCGACCAGCACGGCAACGTCGTCGTGGCCGGCACCCGCGACTGCTCCCTCCAGCGCCGCTTCCAGAAGCTCGTGGAGGAGGCCCCCGCCCCGTTCCTCACCGACGAACAGCGCAAGCGGATCCACGACTCCGCCAAGGCGATCTGCAAGGAGGCCGGCTACTACGGCGCCGGCACCGTCGAGTACATGGTCCAGGGCGACACCATCTCCTTCCTCGAGGTCAACACCCGGCTCCAGGTGGAGCATCCGGTCACCGAGGAGACCGCGGGCATCGACCTGGTCCTGCAGCAGTTCAAGATCGCGGAGGGCGAGGTCCTCGAGTTCACCGAGGACCCGACCCCGCGCGGCCACGCGTTCGAGTTCCGCATCAACGGTGAGGACGCCGGCCGTGGCTTCCTGCCCGCCCCCGGCACCATCACGGCGTACCACGAGCCCAGTGGGCCGGGTGTCCGCGTCGACTCCGGAGTCGAGCAGGGCGACACCATCGGCGGCCAGTTCGACTCGATGCTCGCCAAGCTCATCGTCTGGGGCGAGGACCGCGACCAGGCGCTGGCACGGTCGGCCCGCGCGCTCGCCGAGTACACGGTCGAGGGCATGGCCACCGTCATCCCGTTCCACTCCCACGTCGTCGCCAACCCCGCCTTCGTGGGAGACGGGAAGGGCTTCGACGTCTACACCAAGTGGATCGAGGAGGAGTGGGACAACCCGATCGAGCCGTGGAGCGCCACCGGCGCCCCCGCCGACGACGACGAGCCGGTCGAGCGGAAGAAGGTCGTCGTCGAGGTGGACGGCCGTCGCGTCGAGGTCTCGCTGCCCGGCGACCTCGCCTTCGGCGGATCCCATAACGGTGGCACCGTCCGCCGCAAGGCCAAGGCACGCACCCGTGGTGGGGCCGCCGGTGCCGCCGCCTCCGGGGACGCCGTCTCCGCCCCGATGCAGGGCACCGTGGTCAAGGTGGCCGTCGAGGAGGGCCAGGAGGTCAAGACCGGCGAACTCATCGCCGTCCTCGAGGCCATGAAGATGGAGAACCCGGTCACCGCGCACAAGGACGGCGTCGTCACCGACCTCTCCGTGGACGCCGGAGCCGCGGTCACCCAGGGCACGGTGCTCTGCGAGATCAAGTGATCCGCTGACCCCACCCGCATGAGACGTCGGCGCCGCCCACCCGGGCGACGCCGACGTCTCATGCGGGGAGCGCCGTCAGGACTGCGTCCCTCCCCCGCGGGGTTCGTACCCGGTCAGCCCGGGTGGTCGACCACCGGTTCGGCTACGGCGGGATCGACGGTCGCCTCCACCAGGAACTCGCGGATCTCGGGGACGCCGCGAAGGAAATGATCGGCTTCGTCGTCGGACTCCGTCACCTGGCTCGCCCGCTCGGCCTCGACCCGTTGCTCGAACATCCGGACCTCCCGCTCGACGCGGTCGGGACCCCAGTCCAACACTTCCGCCATGAGTTGGGCGACTTCTCGAGCACAGGCCACGCCTCCGTGCTGGTACTCCATCGAGATCCGGGTGCGGCGCACCAGGACGTCCTCCAGGTGCAGCGCGGACTCCGCCAGCGCGGCGTAGACCACCTCCACCCGCAGGTAGCGGTCGGCGCCGACGAGGGATTCCAGCAGATCCGGGCGGTCCGCAGCCAGATCGAGCACGTCCTCGAGGAGCGAACCGTACCGACCCAGCAGGTGCTGGACCTGTTCCTCCCTGATCTCGTAATCGTCCGCGATCCGGTCCGCGCGGTTGACCATCGCCGGGTAGCCGTCGGCACCGAGGAGCGGGATGCGATCGGTGGTCGAGGCCGGAACGGTCTCCGCGCGCTCGGGCCCCAACTCGGCCACCGCGGCGTCGACCGCATCAGCCGCCATGACCCGGTAGGTGGTGTACTTGCCGCCCGCCACCACCACGGCCCCGGGTGCCGCGCGCATCACCGCGTGTTCCCGTGAGAGCTTGGCGGTCGAGTCGGCCCCGCCCGAGAGCAGGGGGCGAAGGCCCGCGTACACGCCGCGGACGTCGTCTCGATCGATCGGGGTGGTGAGAACGGCGTTGACGTGTCCGAGGATGTAGTCGATGTCCGCCCCCGTCGCCGCCGGGTGGGCCAGGTCGAGTTGCCAGTCGGTGTCGGTCGTGCCGATGATCCAGTACTCGCCCCAGGGGATCACGAAGAGCACTGACTTCTCGGTCCGAAGGATCAGGGCCGCCTCGGAGTCGACCTTGTCGCGGTCCACCACGATGTGAACCCCCTTCGAGGCACGGACCGTGAAACCGCCCACCTCCCCCAACATCTCCTGCAGATGGTCCGTCCACACCCCGGCCGCGTTGAGCACCACCTCGGCGCGGACATCGGTCTCCGCTCCGCTCTCGGCGTCGCGGACCCGCACCCCGGTCACCCGGTCGCCGTCCCGCAGGTACCCGATCACCTGGGTGGAGTTGGCGACCACCGCACCGTGGAGCGCCGCGGTCCGGGCGAGGGTGAGGGTGTGACGGGCGTCGTCGACCAGGGTGTCCCAGTACCGGATGCCGCCCACCACGATGTCCTCGCGAAGACCGGGGGCCAACCGGTGCGCACCCGCGCGGCTGTAGTGCTTCTGCGGCGGGACGCTCTTGGCGCCGCCCATGAGGTCGTAGAGGACGAACCCCGCGGCCATGTAGGGGCGTTCCCAGAACCGGCGGGTCAGCGGGAACAGGAACTTCAGGGGCTTGACCAGGTGCGGGGCCAGTCGGGTCATGCTGAGTTCGCGCTCGTGGAGGGCCTCCGCGACGAGCCCGAAGTCGAGTTGTTCCAGGTAACGGAGCCCCCCGTGGAACATCTTGGAGCTGCGCGAGGAGGTACCGGCGGCGAAGTCGCGCGCCTCCACCACCGCCACGCTCAGGCCGCGCGTCGCCGCGTCGACGGCGCTGCCGGTGCCCACCACGCCCCCGCCCACGATCACGAGGTCGAAGGACTCCTCGGAGAGCTTGCGCCACGCCTCGACCCGGCGTTCCGGGCCGAGTACGGACCTGGATCTGTTCGTGGGCATCGTGCTCCCTCCGGGGCCGGGTATCGGATTCCGGCCGGTCGCGCCCGACTCTACGCCCGGCCGGACGTAGTCTGGCGACGTGACGCGTAACACCTTCATCCTCGCGATCGACCAGGGGACCACGTCCTCGCGGGCCATCCTCTTCGACCACGACGGCCTGCCGGTGCCCGCGGCGACCGCCCAGGTCGAACACCGGCAGATCCTGCCCCGGGCCGGATGGGTGGAACACGACCCGTTGGAGATCTGGGAGAACGTGCGCACCGCCATGGCCCAGGTGGCCGGCCACGCCGATCTCGAACCGGCACTGGTGAGCGCGATCGGGATCACCAATCAGCGGGAGACCGTGGTGGTGTGGGAGCGGGAGACCGGCGAACCGGTGTACAACGCGATCGTCTGGCAGGACACCCGGACCTCCGGGATCTGCTCCCGGTTGGCCGCAGCGCACCCGGACGGAGACGACCGGTTCCGGGACGCCACCGGACTGCCCCTGTCCACGTATTTCGCGGGTCCGAAGATCCGCTGGATCCTCGATCACCTCGATTCCGAGGGGCGGCGGGGCACGGAGCGGGCCGAGGCCGGAGAGCTGTTGGCCGGGACCATCGATTCGTGGCTGGTGTGGAACCTGACAGGTGGCCGCCGCGGCGGCACCGACGGCGAACCGGCCCTGCACGTCACCGACGTCACCAACGCCTCGCGCACCCTGCTCATGGACCTGCGGACCCTCGACTGGTGTGACGAGCTCTGCCGCGAGATGGGGGTGCCGCGGGCGATGCTGCCCGACATCGTGCCGTCCTCGGGGGTGATCGGTCACGTGACCGAGCGACGAATGTTCGGCGGCACCCCCATCGCGGGGATCCTCGGTGATCAGCAGGCCGCAATGTTCGGCCAGACCTGCTTCGACCCCGGCGATGCCAAGAACACCTACGGGACCGGCGCGTTCCTCCTTCTCAACACCGGCACCACGCCCCAGTTCAGTGACAACGGTCTGCTCACCACCGTCTGCTACCAGCTCGGGGACGCCGACCCCGTGTACGCCCTGGAGGGCTCCGTCGCGGTGGCGGGCTCGCTGGTGCAGTGGCTGCGGGACAACCTCGGGGTGATCTCGAGTGCCGAGGAGACCGAGGATCTCGCCAAATCCCTCCGGGACAACGGCGACTGCTACCTCGTGCCGGCGTTCTCCGGGCTCCTCGCCCCGCGGTGGCGTCCGGACGCGCGCGGGACGCTGGTGGGCCTGACGCGGTTCCACACGCGAGCACACCTGGCGCGAGCCGCGCTCGAGGCCACGGCCTTCCAGTCCCGCGAGATGACCGACGCGATGGCCGCCGATGCCGGTGAGACCGCCGACGCGCTGCGCGTCGACGGCGGGATGGTGGTCAACGACTACCTGATGCAGTTCCAGGCCGACATCCTGGGCATCGACGTGATCCGACCCGAGGTCACCGAGACCACCGCACTGGGCGCCGCGTTCGCCGCGGGTCTCGCGGTGGGCCAGTGGGACTCCCCCGACCGGCTCCGCGAGTTGTGGCGGGAGGA
>NZ_JAALDW010000186.1:0-3142 GCF_014145055.1 Dietzia sp. DQ11-38-2 | reverse complement strand
GGGCGCCGGGGCGGTCAGGGAGCCCAGGTGCGGGCGCCCTCGATGCTGCCCACGGTGTCCTCGGGGTCGACGGCCTCGTCGGCGTACGCCCGGTTGACCGCCGAGACCACCGCGCGCAGCGACGCCGTGGTGATCGACCCGGCCCGGCCGACACCCCAGAACACCCGATTGCCGAACTGCACCTCGACGTAGGCGGCCGCGGTGGCGTCGTCCCCGGCGGTCATCGCGTGCTCGGAGTAGTCGAGGATGCGCACCTCGTCGTCGAACATCTCGTTGAGCGCGGCGACGAACGCCGCCAGTGGGCCGTTGCCGGACCCGGTCAGCTCCCTGACCTCGCCCCGCCACTTGACCACGGCGTCGATGGAGTCCTCGCCGTCGTCGGTCTCGGCCGGCTCCAGATGTTGGGACATCCGCTCCATGGGCGAGATGCGGTCCAGGTACTCCAGCGTGAAGATGTCCCACATCTGCTTGGGCGTGACCTCGCCGCCCTCGGAATCGGTGACGCTCTGCACCAGCGCGGAGAACTCCATCTGGAGGCGTCGCGGCAGCTGCAGGCCGTAGTCGCTCTTCATGATGTAGGCCACGCCGCCCTTGCCGGACTGCGAGTTCACGCGGATCACGGCCTCGTACGTGCGGCCCTCGTCCTTGGGGTCCACGGGCAGGTACGGGACCTCCCACGTGATGTCGGTGATGTCCTCGCCGCGGGCCTCGGCCTCGGCCTGCAGGGCGTCGAAGCCCTTGTTGATCGCGTCCTGGTGCGAGCCCGAGAAGGCGGTGAACACCAGGTCGCCGCCGTAGGGGTGACGCTCGGGCACGCGCAGCTGGTTGGCGTACTCGACGGTCCGGCGGATCTCGTCCATGTCGGAGAAGTTGATCTGCGGGTCGACGCCGCGGGTGAGCAGGTTCATGCCCAGCGTCACCAGGCAGACGTTGCCGGTGCGCTCGCCGTTGCCGAACAGACAGCCCTCGATGCGGTCGGCGCCGGCCTGGAAGCCCAGCTCGGCGGCCGCGACGCCGGTGCCGCGGTCGTTGTGCGGGTGCAGCGAGAGGATGGTGGCGTCGCGGTGCGCGAGGTTGCGGTGCATCCACTCGATCTGGTCTGCGTACACGTTGGGCGTGGCCATCTCGACGGTCGCCGGCAGGTTGAGGATGATCGGGTTCTCCGGCGTGGCCCCCACGACCTCGGTGACGGCGTCGCAGATCTCCTTGGAGAACGCGAGCTCGGTCCCGGTGAACGACTCGGGGGAGTACTCCCAGCGCCAGGTGGTGTCCGGGTAGTCCTTTGCGATGGTGGTGACCAGCTCCGCGGCGTCGGTGGCGATCTTCTTGATCGCCTCGCGGTCCTTACGGAACACCACCTTGCGCTGGAGGATCGAGGTCGAGTTGTAGAAGTGCACGATCACGTTGGACGCGCCCTCGCACGCCTCGAACGTGCGGCGGATCAGGTCCTCGCGGCACTGCACCAGCACCTGGATGGTGACGTCCTCCGGGATCGCGTCGTCCTCGATGATCTCGCGGACGAAGTCGTAGTCCGTCTGCGAGGCCGACGGGAACCCGACCTCGATCTCCTTGTAGCCCATGCGGACGAGCAGCTCGAACATCCGACGCTTGCGGGCCGGGCTCATGGGGTCGATCAGAGCCTGGTTGCCGTCCCGCAGGTCCACGGCGCACCACTGGGGCGCGTGGGTGATGACCTTGTCCGGCCACGTGCGGTCGGGGAGCGAGACGTCCTCGACCTCCTCGGCGAAGGGCCGGTACCGGTGGACCGGCATCGAGGAGCCCTTCTGTCGGTTCCACGACGGTTGGTCGGGGCGTCCGGGCTTCGAGGGGGGAGTGATGGTCGACGACGACGAGACGAATGCGTCAGCGGGATTCATTGCGGGGCTCTACTTCCGTGGAATCGATCTGTGGGGATCGGACCGGCGCGACGAGATCCCGCGACGGGGAGCCGGTCCGCCTCAGCGGGCCCCGCCGCGGCACCCAAGAAGGAGCACGCGCTGCATGGGGGTCACCATACACCGATCCGGTGAGGGGCACGGAATCGGAGTTCATCACGGTATCGGGATGACGAAGGTCGTGGTTCCCGTCGTCGCCTCGGGCGGGGTAAGGGGGGAGTCCGCGCTCAGGTCCCGGTCGTTCTGCATCGAACCCCAGAGCCTGCGGCAACCGGCCTCCTCGGCGATGTCGCGGGCCTTGTCGACCAGGCGGTGGGCGATCCCGCGGCCCCGCAGTGACTCGCTCACGCGGATGCCGTAGACGAACAGGTCGGGGCTGGCGCCCATATAGCCGGTCTCCACCGCCACCAGCGTCCCCACGGGGACGTCGTCGTGGAACGCCAGCAGCAGGAGGTTGGACCCGTTGTCGAGGAAGTCCCGGGTCCACTCCGCGGTGGGTGGGTAGCGGAACAGGTCGTCGACGGACAGGACCAGGTCGAGATCGCCGCGTGAGGCGCGGCGGATCACGAGCTCCGGCTGCTCCGGCGAGGTCATTAGCTCAGTGTGACAAAAACGCGGGAGGTCCGGCGCGGGAGCGTGGGGGCCGGGTGTGACCGGACCGTCGTGGTCATCGGTTGGCGATCATCCAGTTGATCCACCCGTTCTGGAACGGGATCGACTCGTACCAGGCCGGATTGGTCCCGTTGGGCTGGCGGCGTGCGTGGTCGGAGCCGGAGTGGATGCCCACCAGGAGGTCACCGTGGAACACGGGCCCCCCGGAGTCCCCCAACCCGTAGCCGCCCTGGGTGGTGTGGGACCGTCCGATCCAGGATCCCGCTCGCGGCTCCATCCGCTCGAGGCGGGTGAGGCCGGTCCGGAGCTCAGCCGACCGCTGGCCTCGGGGAGTGGTCTCGCCGAAGCCGTGGAACCGCAGCACGTCGCCGGGTACGGGATCCCTTCCCGCGCGCTTGACCGACGGCGACGGCGCCGGATGTGCGAGCTTGAGCAGCATGACGTCACCGGCGGGGGCGTGGTAGGCGGCGACGGGGGTGTGTCGCCCGAGGCTGCCGGAGTCGAGGGAGCCGAACGCCCCGACGATCGGCGGGCTGGCGAGCGAGGCGGTCTCGGCGAACCCGCCCGGCACGGTCGCCTGGTTGCCGAACCCCAGGGTGTACGCGGTCGGGTCGGCGGGGCCGCAGTGCCTCGCC
>NZ_JAALDW010000185.1:0-3659 GCF_014145055.1 Dietzia sp. DQ11-38-2 | reverse complement strand
CGGCGTGCAGTGGGGCCTGTTCATGCTGCTGGTGCCGTTGTTCCACGATCTGGGCTGGAGCACGTTCTGGGCCACGACGGTCGGGTACGTCATCGCACAGGGCGTGGCCACGGTCACCAACTTCATCGTGCAGCGCACCGTGATCTTCCGGGTGCGCTGACCCGTGGACTCCGGGGTGCGCTGACCGCCCTCCCGGGGCGAAGCCCGGCCGGGGGCTAGCCTGGACGGCGCGACCGCGCCTTCACCCGCCCGGGCGTCAGACGATCCCGCACCGACTCCCCAGGAGCACCCGCCACATGGACGCCACCACCGTGACAGCCGCAGGTGCCGACACCGGCTCCCTCCCGGCCGAGCGCGACCTGCTGTTGCAGCGCACCCTGTTCTCGGGCCCGCGCAGGTGGGTGAACGACGACCTGTACTCGCGGATCGTGCGGGGGGTCGTGCGCCGGACGCGCGCCGAGCTGCACCTGGACGCGGGGGCCGTCGTCGACACCAACACCTACTTCGGCCGGTTCGAGGCCTCCTATTGGCAGCGGTGGACATCGGTGTCCGAGCTGACCGTCCGGGTCGCGGTCGAGTCCGGGGGTCGCCTCGACGTCCTGGTCCGCGCCTCCGACATCGGCTCCCACGTGCGGACGGTGGACGTGTTCCACCACCACGGGGACGGCATGGCGGTGCTGAACGTGCCGGTGGACGCCTTCGTCGACGGCGGCGCGATGTGGTTGGAGTTCCACGCGGTGGATGCCGAGGCGACCGTGTCCGAGGTGACGTGGAGCGTGACGACGACGAGGCCGGCCCGCCGCGCGGCGGTGGCCATCTGCACCTTCAACAGGGCGGACGACTGTGCTGCCACCGTCGACTCGCTGGCGTCCGACCCGTTGGTGGCCGATCTGATCGACGATCTCTACGTGACGGACCAGGGAGCCGACCTTGTCGAGACGCGTGAGGCGTTCCACCGCGCGGCCGGGGAGTTCGGTGACCGGCTGCACTACCTCCGCCAGCCCAACCTCGGCGGTGCCGGGGGATTCAGCCGAGGGATGTTCGAGGCCACCGCCCCCGGCTCCGCCGGGCCGGTGGACGTACTGCTCATGGACGACGACGTGAGGGTCGAACCCGAGACGGTGCTGCGGCTGTTCGCCTTCGCGGCCGTGACCCGTGAGCCGATGCTCGTCGGCGCGCAGATGCTGTACCTGTTCAACCCGGACTACCTGCTGGTCTCGGCGGAGCGCACGCGGCTCGATCAGCTCGAGGGCGGACTGGACGCCGACGAGTACGCACTGCGCGACGAGTCCGTGGTGGACCACCGGCAGGAACGGCGGGTCGACGCCGAGTATAACGCGTGGTGGTCCTGTCTGGTGCCGGGGGAGGCGGTGGAGAGGGTCGGCCTGCCCCTGCCGTACTTCTTCCAGTGGGACGACATCGAGTACGGGCTGCGGTGCCGACAGGCAGGGATCCCCACCTGCACCCTGCAGGGTGCGGCGGTGTGGCACGCCGACTTCTACTGGAAGGACGGCGACGACTTCGGCCAGTTCTTCTCGATGCGCAACTCGCTGACCACAGCGGCCATCCGCCAGGGGATCGACCCGCGCGCCATGGCCGCGAACCTGGGACGGAGCGTCCTGAGGGCGGTCGTGGCGATGCAGTACGGGCTCGCCGCCACCCGCATGCGCGGCATCGAGGCGTTCCTCGACGGACCCGACGGCGCGCACGGCGTCGGCGACGGCGGGCAGGCCGCCCTGGCCGCGATCCGCGCCGAGCGCGCGGGATACCCCGAGACGGCCAGGCTCGCCGTCGACGCCCTCCCCGCGGGGATCACGGTGGAGCGCAAGGTGGGGATCCCCCGGGAGGACCGCGAGGACCAGGTGCTGGCCAAGCGATTGCTCGTCCAGAAGCTCGGCCGTCAGCGCCGCGGTGTCGTGGCCGTCCCCTACGAGGACGCGGCCTGGTGGCACGTCTCGCTCTTCGACGAGGTGTACGTGACCGACGCCTCGCAGACCGGGGTCCACCACCGGAAGGTCGACCCACAGCGGGTCACGGAACTGCAGAAACGCCTGGTCGCGCTGCTCGCCCGGTTCGTGCGGGAGGCCCCCGCGGCCCAGGAACGGTGGCGTGAGGCGCAGGCCCGCCTCACCACGCGGGAGAACTGGGCCCGGTTGTACGGGGTGTAGGGGGTCTGACCGGACTCGTCGGCGACGCTACTTCTTCGATGTCGGGGGCGCCTATACTCGGCGCACCCGGTGCCGCACCTCCCAGTTCCGAGGAGGCCGATATGTCCCCCGATCCGATGGGATGGTCCCGTGATCCGTCACCGTCCGGGACCGAGCACCGCAGGGCCGGGCGCGTGGCGGCGGAGCGTGCCCGGTTCGCGGCCCCCAGGGTGGCGGGCAGCGTCCTCACGACGGTGCGGATGCTGCTCGCGCGGCGACTTCACCATCCCCGGGACAACGTCGGGCGCGTGATCCGGTTCGACGACGGTTCCAGCGCCCGGGTGTACCGGGAGACGAGGGTCGAGGACGGCCGGGCCACGGATCCGGCGGTGGTGGTCGTGGGGTTCGTCCTCCGCGGTGTCCGCGGGCGAGGGCACCTTCTGTTCCGGCTGGAGAGTTGGCTGAACATCCCGTTGTTCGTGGGTTTTCCCGGCTTCACCTCGAAGCTGTGGTTGGGCCACGACGGCCTGGGCCGCTATCGGGGACTCTACGAGTGGGACGGCGCCGAGCGGGCGATCACGTACGTCGAGTCCCTGGCCTGGCTGCTCGACATGGTCTGCGTGCCGGGAACCGTCATGGCCCAGGTGATCCCCAGCACGCATCGGGATGACGTTCTGGCGCGTCGGGGGGAGCCGTCCGTCGACATGGACGGAGAGCGACGATGGTGGCTACCGGTCGCGCCGCCCGAGCAGGGCTGAACCCGTCCGGTCGCCGGGCTCTCCGGGCGGCTGTTCTCCCAGGACTGGATCGCCTGTCGTCGCAGCCCGTTCTCCCGCCGACACGGGCACGGATCCTTCCTGCCGCTGCGGCCCGGCCGGCCACCACCGGACATGGGGGCGTCTCCCGGGACCGGGTTGAGAGGACGCACGACCTGATCCGGCCTGCGGCCGTGCATCATCTGGTCGGCCGCGGTGTCGACGCTCCTACTGCCACCGCGCATCTGTCGGTCCACCCCCTCGAGGGCTGCTCCCGGGGGCGTTCCTCCACAGGCCCGCGCTGTCCACATGACCGGTGGTCGCAGACCGATCTCAGGGCCGTCCACCGGCTCCGGGGGGCAGAGTGTGCGGCATGCACTCACCGACTCCCTCTCCCGGGCCTGCGATCGTCACCTCCGTCGCTCGGTCCGTCGGACTGTTGCCGCCGGGACCGTTGACCACCGCCGAACTGGCGGCGGCGGTCCCCGACCCACGCGAGCGCGAGCGTTACGTCCGGATCTGGCACGGGGTCTACCGACGTGACGATCAGGTCGACGACCTCCGGCTACGGAGTGAGGCGCTGGCGCGGATCTGGCCCGAGGGGGTCCTGCGCGGGCGCAGCGCCGCACTGTTGTGGGGAGACGACTCGGCCCCGCCCGGTGCGCCGCCCGAGATCTGGCTGCCGGCCACCCGGAGGTCCCGCGAGGGACGGGTGTACCGCTATGGGGCGATGCCGTCGGCCGCCGTCACCGAGGTG
>NZ_JAALDW010000184.1:0-5550 GCF_014145055.1 Dietzia sp. DQ11-38-2 | reverse complement strand
ACTAAAACTTGTGGAAGTCAGGTCAGACCACACGAGATAGCCCAACCAGGCACACGCGGCCACCAATGCCACCACGACCAGGGCGCTCACGATGCGAGCGGTGCTCCTCCGCGGGGCGTCCGTGCCCTCGACGGGATCGTCGTCCACCGTGGAGGTGTCCTCCGGGGCCCTGTCCTCCGGGACGTCGCCGTCCGTGGTCGCCTCAGCCGCCATCGCGCAGTCCTTCCATCATGGTCGCCCAGTACGCGGCGATCTCTCTGCCGGTCGGGATGAGCACCGGGTCGACCGCCATGTCCGGGCCGATCCTGGTGCCGGGTTCGGTCGCACCCGCCAGCCCCTCGTCGTTCGGCCGGGGAGCCGCCCGCGATCCCCGTTGCTCCAGGTCCTCGCCCGGCGGGCAGTACAACCGCAGGTCCGGTTCACGCGGGGAGTGGTCGACGATGTCCCGGGGTTCGTACGGGTAGACGCACACCGGCCCCTGGGTGGCGACCAGCTGGAAGTCCGCGCGCCCGTCACGCACGGTCCCCGCCAGGGCCCGCAGTCCCCGCTCGCCCTGCGTGAGGCCGGCCTCCCAGGCGGGTCCCCGATCGCGGAACACGGGTGTGACGACGAGGGTGTTGGCGAGCAGGCCGGCCGCGTCCTCCCGGTTGGCATCGAGGAGCACCTGGGCCCGGAGCATCGACTCGGGTGAGCGGTCGAGCAGGTACACGAGCGTGTCCTCCCGGCGGGACAGCTGCCCGGCGACGTCGCGGGCCACCGAGGCCGAGCCGCTGAGGGGATCCGGGCGCGCCGCCAGCGCGCGTACGGTCACCAGCCCGTCACCGACGAGCCCCCGTAACGTCGGAGCCTGCTCCGACACCACCTCCGCGAGCAGTGCGGTGTCCTCGAGGATCGCGCCCAGCCGCGGGCCGTTGCCCTCGAGCGCGGTGGCCACGCTGTCCCCGAACGAGGCCAGTGACTCCGGGTCCAGCGCCCGCAGCGAGGTGTCGATGTCGGCGATGAGGTGCTCGATCGACGCGGGTTGCTCGTCCTCGGGGACCAGCAACTCATCACCGTCCCCCAGGTAGGGACCGGTGTCACTCGTGGGCCTGACGTCGAGCCGGTTGTCTCCCAGGGCCGTGCTGGTCACCACCCGAGCGTGGGCGCTGACGGGGATCAGGGTCCCGTCGATGATCCTCAGTCGGAGCCGGACCCCGCCGGCCCCGTCGAGAACGGCGTCCTGGACCTCGCCCACGTCCACGCCGCGGTAGGTCACGCGCACCCCGGGCCCGACGCCCCGCGCGTCCTCGACGTGCGCCACCACCCGGAAACCGCTCGCCACATCGGCGTCCTCCCCGATGTACCTGATGCCGTACCCGATGGCCACCACCGAGATGACCGCGAACAGCAGCGCCTGCGTGACGACGTGGCGGTTCACGGCGCACCCCCCACGGGCGGCTGGGCGTCGGGCGGGCCGGTGGCACCGGGTGGCAGCGGTCGACCCGCGCGCACCTCCCCGCCGGTGCCCAGGGCGTCCAGCGAACCGGGAAGGTCGAGCGCGCCGTCGAACATCATGTGGTCACCGCGGACCGCGACGTCGAAGTTCGTGACGAAGCGCTGCAGGGCGTCCAGCGTGGGGGCCACCTCGTCCCCGAAGCCCTCCATGTCCTCGAGCAGGACGGTCAGTGTGCGCAGCGACGGCGTCAGGCGCCCGTCCGTGGCCGAGGTGAACTGCTCGACCTGCACCGTCAGGGCGGTGGTGGTGTCCATGAGTGCGGTGATCGTCTCCCGACTCGCCGCCACCTCCGAGACGAGGTCGGCGGACACCCGCATGCCGCGGTCGATGAGCTCCCGGCGACCGGCGAGCGAGGCGTTGACCCGGTCCAGGGCGAGGACCGTCCGGTCGATCTCGTCGCGGTTCGCCTCGTACAACTCCAGGGCGCGATCACCACGTTCCCGGATGCGCCCGATCTCCTCACCTCGCCCGTCCAGGGCCACGGTGAGCTCCTCCATCACCGAGGCGAGCTGAGCGATCCCACTCCCGTTGAGCAGCAGCCCCAGCGAGGCGAGGCTGGACTCGAGATCCGGCCCGACGCCGGTGTGCGCCCGCGGAACCACCCCCGTGTCCTCGAGCAGTGCACCGGTCGAGGGCGCCTCCGGCGGGGTGAGCGCGATGAACGGGCTGCCGAGGGCGGTGGGCAGGCGGATCTCGGCGAAGACGCCGGCGGGTACGCCGGAGTCGCCCTCGAGGCGGACGCCGATCACGGCCTCGGTTCCATCGGTACCGACGCTGCGGACCCGGCCGACGAGGCGTCCGCCGAAGCGGACCTCCGCTCCGGGGGCGAGCCGGTCGGCGCGCTCGAACCGCATCTCCACGTCCGCCGAGCCCTCCCCGGTCTCCATTCCCAGGGGAACAGACTGGAGTGCGAGTTGCGGGGTGTTCACGGCCACCATCGCCGTACCCCCCAGCAGCGCCACCCCGAGAAGGGTCACGAGTCCGCGCACCGGGTGCGGACGGGTTCCGGTCTCACGCATGGCCCTCATCCACCCCCCGCGACCCGGTCGAACGCGCCGAGGAGGCCGATCGGGTCACGCTGCTCGACCGGGAACATGAGCGGATTGGTCAGTCCCGCGCCCGTGCACAGCGGGAGCGGCTCACGGCGGCAGAGCTCGCGACCACGGGCGAAGTGGGTGATGTTGGACGAGACGTTGAGGCGGATGCGCGCGCGGCCGTCGGGCCCGATACTTGCGGCGAGGTTCTCCATCATCACCGGGTACAGGTCCAGGAACTCGGCGAAGTCCGCGCGGTGGCGTGCGTACAGTGCCGTCACCTCGCGGGTCGCGGTGGTCGTCGCGGTGATGTCGTCCCCGCGCTCGGCGACGATCGCGTCGAGCTCGTCGAGGATCACCCGCAGGTCCTCCACCGGGGCGGCCACGTCGATCCTGTCGTCCCGGAGCTGCCGGCCCAGGTCGTCGAGTCCCAGCACGAGGTCGCGCATGGTCTGGTCGCGACCGCCCGCCGCGTCCATGAGCACCGCGAGCTCGGTGATGATCGCGTCGACGTCCTCTGCCCGGTCCCCGCCGACCGCCGAGACCGTGGACAGGTTCCTGATGGCGCGGCTCAGCGTCTCCCCCCGGCCGTCGAGGGCCTCGGCCCCCCTGTCGAGACCACGTGCCACCTCGTCGGCGCCGGGCGAGAACGCCGCGCTCAGGGTGTCCAGGCTGGAGACGAACTCGTCGAAGTCGAGGGGCGCCCGCGTCCGCTCGGCCGGGATCACCCCGCCCTCCGGGAACGTCGGCCCGCCCACGTAGGCGGGGGTGAGCTCGACGAACCGGTCGGCGATGACGGCCGGGTTCATCACCACAGCGCCCACGTCCGCGGGCAACCGCGTACCGGGATCCAGTGAGAGCCGCACCCGTGCGAACTCCCCCGTCGGCTCGACCTTCTCGACGATCCCCACCTCGACGCCCACGATCCGGACCTGCGAACCGACGTACACGCCCTCGGCGGAGGCGAACTCGGCCGTGATCACGTGGCGACCGCCGTCTCCCCGGACGCCGGAGAGCAGGTAGGCCACCACCAGGACGGCGGCGAGGGCGGTGACGACGATCGCGACGACCCCGGACCGGCTCACACGTCTCAGTTGCATCCGTCCATCACCCCCAGGGCGCAGAGCGCCGAATCCGGGATCGGGCCGGTCGGAGTGGCGACATCCGTCCACGGGCCGTTCCCGGTCGCGTCCGTGACCGCGCGGAGTCCGGGTGGCATCCGGGTGAGGACCTCGTCCATCGCGTCGATGTTCCTCCGGTAGGTCTCGCTGATCGAGCGCATGTTGCCCAGCACGCGGTCCACGTCCTCGGCTTCCTCGTCGAGCAGCACCCGCACCCGGGTCGCGAGATCCTCCAGGGACGACACGAGCGAGCTGAGCGCCTCACGACGCTGGGCGAGCACGGTGACCAGCACGAGTGACTGGTCGGTCAGAGCCCGGATGCTCGCCTCCTGCGAGACGAGGACGCCGGTCAGCTCGCGCGTCGTGGTGACCACCCCGGACATCCGCGCGTCCTCGCGGGCGAGGAGACCCAGGGCCGCGGAGACGTCGTCGATCGACTGACCGGCGGCCCCGGCGTCCTGCGGCAGGATGCTGTCCAGGCTGTCGATCATCGCGCTGACGGCAGTCGTGTCGAGCTCCTCGGCCAGGTCCGTGACCGCTCCCCCGATGTCGTCGATCATGTAGGGCGACGTGGTGCGTTCCACCCCGATCCGCTGGTCCGGGCCGAGGTCCCCGCCACCCGCCGGTGTGACCTCGAGGAACCTGTTCCCGAGGATCGACTTGAGACCGATCGTGGCGGTGCTCGCCTCGCCCAGGACCTGGCCCCGGTCGAGCCGGAACCCCACCACCGCGAGCCCGCGCTCCAACGCAAGGGAATCCACGCGGCCACTGGGCACGCCGGCCACCAGCACCGGGTCCCCCGTTCGTAACCCCCCGGCGTTGGCGAACTCGGCCGCGTAGTGGTGGGTACGCAGGACGTACCAGAGTCGGGGCAGGGCCATGCTCGCCGCGAAGACCGCGATGACCAGCAGGATCGATGCGGCCCCCACGAAGACGGTGTTGCCGCGACGGGCGTGCCTCGGGTCGCGGACGAGGTCGAGCAGACTCTCCCGCACCATGGCGATCGGACTCATCGGCACGCCCCCGAGTTCCGGTAGCCGAACAGGCTGGTCTCCCAGGCGTCCCACTTGACCGTGAAGTTACACATGTAGAGCGCCAGGAAGCCGCCCTTCTGGGCCTGGGCGTTGACCTCCCGGGCGAACAGCGGGGCCTTGCCCATCGCGGTGTCGAACGCCGGGGTGTTGGGGATCCACCCGTCGGTCGTGTGACGAGCGGCGTCCAGGCTCGCGCGCAGATCCGGCTCGGTCTCGCGGAGCATCGAGGCCAGTGTCGCGGTGGCCGCGTCCCCGCGCTCGAGGAGCGCCGCGAGATCGTTCCCGTCGCCGTCCGCGAGCGCCCCGGAGACGGTGTCGAGTCCCCTGACCAGCCGCTGGAGGTCCGCCTCCCGCTCGGTGAGCGTGGTGGTGAGCGCCATGATGTTGTCCGCGAGCCTGGTGTACACGTCCTGCCTGCCGACGATGTCCCGGCTCAGCAGCGCCAGGCGGGCGAGCAGGACGTCCATGGCACCCGGTTCGCCCTGGAACGCGGCGACCACCGTGCGCGAGAGAGTGTTGACCTCGTCCGGCCGCACCGCCTCGAACAGTGGCTTGAACCCGTTGACGAGCGCGGTGAGGTCCACGGGATCGGTGGTGGCCTCCAGCGGGATACGCGTCCCCTCCGGCAGAGGGTCGGCGCCGCCGACGGCCGGTCCGCCGTCCTGTGGGGGATCGAGGGAGAGGTAGCGGATGCCCAGCATGTCCCCGTAGCGGACCGACGCGCGCGCGCCACTCGCGACCGGCGTCGAGCGCTCGACCTCGAAGTCGACGACGGCGATCGTCTCGCCCGGGGGGCCGACCTCCCGCCGGACTCCGAGCACCCTGCCCACGCGGACGCCGGCGACCGTGACCTCGGAGCCCGGGCC
>NZ_JAALDW010000018.1:0-18188 GCF_014145055.1 Dietzia sp. DQ11-38-2 | reverse complement strand
CGCGCCGGATGCCGGGTCCGCGAGGGCCTGCACGATCCCGAGAGCCTCGGGGTCGGCGCGCAGTGCCGGGTCCGCCAGGCCCTCTTGCACCCCGCGCGCGAGGCTGCCGTCCGCCCCCGCCTTCTGCAGCTCGCTGGCGATGGAGCCTCCGACCCGGCTGAACAGGATCGACAGGAACACGGCCACCCCGGCGGTCCCGCCGAGTTGCCGGAAGAACGTCGCGGACGCGGTGGCCACACCGATCTCGCGGGGGCTCACCGCGTTCTGCACGATCAGTGTGAGCGGCTGCATGCAGTTGCCCAGGCCGACGCCGAGGACCAGCATGTAGGCCATCACCAGGGTGAGAGAGGTGTCGGCGTCGATGGTGAACAGCAGGAACAGGCCGACGGCCGCGACGGCGGTACCGAAGATCGGGAACTCGCGGACCCGCCCGGTCTTCGAGATGAGCTGACCGGAGACGATCGAGGCGCCCATCAGCCCGGCCACCAGTGGCAGCATCATGAGTCCGGACTCCATGGGGTCGGCTCCGTGGACGATCTGCATGTAGAGCGGGAGGGTCATCAGCCCGCCGAACATGGCCATTCCCACGATCACCCCGCCGGCGGTGACGATCGCGAAGGTGCGGTCCCGGAACAACCGCAGTGGGATGAGTGCCTCGTCGCCCGCGCGCGCCTCGACGATGAGGAACAGGCCGATCCCGGCCAGGCCCACGACGTAGCAGGCGAGGGCGGCAGGCGCGCCCCAGCCCCAGGTGTTCCCCTGCTCGGCCACCAGCAGCAGCGGTACCAGTCCGACGACGATCGTGGCGGCGCCCGCCCAGTCCACCCGGTGGTCCACGCGGGCGTTCTTGACGTTGAGGGTGATCAGCACCAGGGTCAGTGCGATGGCGCCGATGGGGACGTTGATGAGGAAGATCCATCGCCAGCCGCTGATTCCGAAGAGGGTCTCGGCGCCGGCGAAGAAGCCGCCGACGACCGGACCGATGACCGAGGACGAGGCGAATACGGCGAGCAGGTAACCCTGGTACTTCGCGCGTTCGCGGGGCGGGATGATGTCGCCGATGATCGCCAGCGAGAGCGACATGAGGGCGCCCGCGCCCAGTCCCTGGATGCCGCGGAACAGTGCGAGGGTGTACATCGAGTCGGCGAGCGTGCACAGCAGCGAGCCGAACACGAAGATCATGATGCCGATGACGAAGAAGGGCTTGCGCCCGTAGATGTCCGAGAGCTTGCCGTAGAGCGGCGTCGAGATCGTGGACGTCATGAGGTAGGCGGTGGTCACCCACGCCTGGGCGTCCAACCCCTGGAGATCATCGGCGATGGTCCTGATGGCGGTCGAGACGATCGTCTGATCGAGGCTGGCGAGGAACATCGCGGACATCAACCCGGCGAGGATGACGAGGATCTGCCGGTGGGAGAACTCGCCGTCCGCCCCCGGTCCCGCGGCAGCGCGGGCGGATCGTGTCTCAGGGGTGGTCATCGGTTCTCCTTGGCGGACGTGAGGGCGTCGAGTTCGGAGCGCAGAGAGTCGGCGAGGCGCGACAACCCCCGGTCGAGCGAGGCCGCTTGCTCGGGGGTCCAGTCGGCCAGGACATCGGCCATCCACTGCCCGCGTCCGTCTAGGACCCGGGTGACCAGCTCGCGCCCCTCGGCCGAGAGGGTCACGACGCTCGCGCGCCCGTCATCCGGGTCGGGGACCTTGGCGACCAGGCCGAGGGCCTCGAGGTGGCGGACCTGACGACTCACCACGGAGATGTCGGTGTGCACGCGCTCGGCGAGGGCGGTGACTCTGTCGGGTTCGTCGTGGATCGCGAACAGCAGGGGATGGGTCGACGGTTCGAGGGAGTCGTGGAGTCGCGGTGCCGACGCGTTGAGTGCGCGGAGCATCTTGACCACGCGGGACAGGTCCACCACGAGCTTGCCGCCCTGCTCGGCGTCTATCGCCATTCCGACCTCCCGCGGTCAACTAAGTTGCTTGCAGCAAGCAACCATAACGCCGTTCTCCGCCGGCCGGCAACTCGGCGCTCAACCGAGGCGCGCGGGAATCGTCTCGAGCTGCCTGCCGGTGGGGCACGGCGCCGCATCGGCGTTAACATCGTCGAGGGCCACCCTGCGCAACGCGCACGCCGCGGCGGGTGTGGATCGCGGGAGGCGGGCGTGGACTCCCGCGGTTCATGAGAGTGGCCAATGCGCCGCTAACTGTTGACAGTTGACAGAGATGTGCATCACAATAGGTGTGCCCTGAACGGCGGTGCCCCAGGGGGCCGAGTACATCCTGCTGGGGACCGCCCGGGTGAGTTGGCCGGTGCCTCCGCGGTGAGAGTGATCGAGTCGAATAGAGGAGTAGGGATGAAGAAGTCCACGAGTGCCCCTTTGACCAGGGACGGGACGTTCGCCCGTCGGACCGAGGAGCGGGTTCGGGAGATGATCCTCGACGGCACGCTCCCTCCCGGGGAGCGGTTGAACGAGGTGTCCATCGCCGAGGTGCTCGGGATCAGCCGGGGGCCCCTGCGCGAGGCCATTCAGCGACTGGTGGGCGAGGGCCTGTTGACGATCGTGAGCCACCGCGGCGCTTTCGTGAAGACGTTCGAGCCCGGTGAGGTCGATGATCTGTACGAGCTCCGTACCGCGCTGGAGACACACGGTGTCCGTCTCGTCTGCCGGAGGGCGACGGACGAGGAGCTGCGGGAGCTCGAGCAGCTGGTCGGAGAGGCGGGGGAGGAGCTGTCCCAGGATCCCGAACGCCCGTATCCCGCCGACCGGGACCTCCACACCCGGTTGACGTGGATGAGCGGCAACGACGCACTGGCCGCCGCGACGGTCGAGGTCCAGCGTCAGATCTCCCTCGCGAGGCAGACATCGGCCAAGAAGCCCGATCGAGCCCGTGAGGCGCTCGCCGAGCACGAGCGACTCGTCGCGGCGATCGTCGAGCGCGATGAGGACCGTGCGGCAGAGATCCTGCGACTGCACCTCGACAAGGCGCGGAAGAGCGCCGTGGACGCGCTGGGGATCACATCCGAATAGCGGCTCAGATGGGCCAGGAAAGGTGCAACAACCCATGACGACAACCAAGAAACTGCGAGGTCTCCTCTCGTCGGGGGGGCCGCCGTTGATGGTGCCGGGTGCTCCCAACGCCCTCACCGCCCGGGTGGTGGAGGAGACGGGATTCGAAGCCGTGTACGTGACCGGTGCGGGTGTGACGAACTCCTACCTCGGGGCCCCCGACCTCGGACTCATCACCCTGAGCGAGTTGGTGGGTCACGTCAACGCGATCGCCGACGCGGTTCAGATCCCCGTTGTCGTCGACGGTGACACGGGATTCGGCAACGCGCTGAACGTGCAGCGCACGGTCCGGCTGATAGAAGGGGCCGGGGCGGCCGCCCTCCAACTGGAGGACCAGGTCAGCCCCAAGAAGTGCGGCCACTTCACCGGGAAAGAGGTCATCTCGGCGGACGAGATGGTCGGAAAGATCAAGGCCGCCGTCGACGCCCGGAGAGACGACGACTTCGTCATCATCGCCCGGACTGATGCCCTGGCGATCGAGGGGATCGATGAGGCTATCGACCGCGCCGGCCGGTACCTGGAGGCCGGGGCGGACGTGCTCTTCGTCGAAGCCCCCCGAGACGTGGACCAGATGCGCAGGATCACGACATCCGTGCCGGGGATCCACATGGCCAACATGGTCGAGGGTGGCCTGACCCCGCTGCTTCCCCGTGACGAACTCGGGGAACTCGGCTTCGCGGTGGCCCTCTATGCGAACGCAGCGATGCGGGGCGCGGTGGCCGGGATGCGTCAGGTGATGAACCACCTCGCGGAGATCGGGGACACCCGGGATGCCGGCGAGCTGATGATCAGCTGGACGGACCGTCAGGCCCTGGTGCGCAAACCGGAGTTCGACGAGCTCGACACGAAGTACGCGGTGGCGCAGAACACGGAGAATGGAGCAGTCGTATGACCACGTATGACCTTCGTCTGCACGGCGGCGACGTCTTCCTCAACGGGGAGGGAGTCCGCCGGGTGGACCTACTCGTCAAGGACGGGACGATCGCGGGGGTGGTGACCCCGGATGTCGAGGTCGAGGCCGCCGAGGTGGTGGACCTTCACGGAAAGCTCGTCCTCCCGGGGGCGATCGACCCGCACGTGCACCTGGGAAAGGACATCAGGGTCCCCCGCGATCCCGATGACGCCCTCCTGGAGTCCGCGTCGGCCGTGGCCGGCGGCGTCACCACGATGCTGGTCTACCTGATGAGCGGCGAGTCCTATTCGGATGTGCTCCCTGGGTCCCGCGACGTGATGTCACGTGACTCCCACGTGGATTTCGGGTTCCACATCGTCGTCGGTTCCGAGGCGCACTACGAGGAGATGCCTCACTACATCGACGAGTTCGGTGTCTCGAGTTTCAAGTTCTTCATGAACTTCCGCGGTGAGGAAGGCGCGTACCTCGGGCTCCCCGGCAACGACGACGGTTACATGTACGACGTGCTCGGTATGGCTGCCGATCGTGGAGCCATGATCAACCCCCACCCGGAGAACATCGAACTGGTCTGGAAGCTCAAGGGCCGTCCGATCGACGAGTCCCGCGGCCCGTTGCACGCCTGGAACATGTCGAGGCCGTCGTTCGTCGAGGCGGAAGCGGTGCAGAGGGTCTCGTTCATGGCGCAGGTCACCGGCGCCTCCATGTACTCGGTCCACACCAGCAGCGCGCTGGCTCTCGACGCGGTCCTGCGTCAGCGGGAGTCCTACGAGAACCTCTTCGTCGAGACGTGCACGCAGTACCTGACGCTGACGACCGAGACCGATCCCGGGCCGGGAACCTACGGCAAGGTCAACCCTCCGCTCCGTGAACCGAGGGACCTCGAGGCGTTGTGGACCGGACTGGCGAACGGCGACGTCGACACCGTGGGCTCCGACCACAACGCCCGGCACCGCACGCACAAGGAGAAGGACATCTGGAAGGCCAGTGCGGGCTTCCCCGGGGTGGGTGGCGTCCTGCCCCTGACCCTGACGGAGGGGCTTCGCCGAGGGGTCCCGCTCGACCGGCTCGTGAACGCCACGTCCACCAGGTCCGCCCAACTGTTCGGCATGTACCCGAAAAAGGGCACGATCCAGGTGGGATCGGATGCCGATCTCGCGGTGGTGGACCTGTCGGGAGAGACCGTGATCGAGGCGGCGACCCAGCACTCCGCCGCCGAGTACACGCCCTGGGAGGGGACGCGGGTACCGATGCGGGTCGTGCACACCCTGGTCCGTGGGCACTTCGCGATGCGCGACGGTGAACTGTCCGCGACCACCACCGGCGAGTACATTCCCCGTCCCCACAGCGGCGCGACGGCACTCGCCGAGCTGACCAGTCTCCCGAAGGAGGAGCGATGAACGAGCCCTCGACGATCGATGACCTCACCCGCCGACGGTACGAGGCCGCGGGCTTCGGCCGGCCGGTCGGCCTGGGCCGTCGTCCCGGTCTGCTCATCATCGATGTGCAGTACCGCACCGTCGGAACCACCCCGATGCCCTTCGACGACGCACTCGAGGAGTTCCCCACGAGCTGCGGCGAGGTCGGCTGGCAGGCGGTCAATCACATAGAACGGCTCCTGGCGGTGTTCCGCTCGAAGGGGTGGCCGGTCCTCTACCCGCACGTTGCTCCCAAGAAGGAGTACGACCAGGGCGCCCTCGGGGCGAAGGTCCCCGGGATCATGTCCATCCCCGCGAAGGGGTACGAGTTCGTGGCCGAGGTCGCGCCGCGGGACGGCGACGTCCTGCTGCCGAAGCGCCATCCGAGCGCGTTCTTCGGCACGCCGTTGGCCAGCTATCTGGTCCAGGCGGATGTCGATTCGCTCGTCGTGACCGGATGCACGACCTCGGGATGTGTCCGGGCCAGCGTCGTCGACGCCTTCTCGTACAACTACAAGGTCGCGGTGCCCTCGGATGCGGTGTACGACCGGAGTCCGACGGTCCACGAGGTCAATCTGTTCGACATGGCCCAGAAATACGCTGACGTATCTACCACCGACGCTCTTCTGAGCGCGCTGGACGGGGTTCCTGCTCGCCACTGACCGCTGGGCGCGTGAGGTGACGGTGACCGGGCTGCGGCAGTGAGTCGAATCGCCGCAGGTCGATGGTGTTTCGGCGCCGTTACCGGGCCCGCGACGGTGTAACACGATGGACACCGAGAATGGCCAGAAAACTGTTGACAGTTAGCAGACGACAGAATAATGTGGGTTCCGTCACAAAGGGCGGTCCGCAGTGGCAGCCCGCACGGGTGCCTCAATGGAACAGGAGAGGTCCGATGAGCTCGTTTCGAGCACGATGGGACGACCTTCCCGAGAGGGAAGTGCTGACCAACAATTTCCGTACCGCGATGACCGGTAAGGAGACCGGCGTCAACCGGATCCGCTGGATCCACCCGACGGTCGTCCCCACCCACTCCCACCCGGATTGCGAACAGACGGTGATCGTCACCAAGGGGAGGGTCATCTTCACCGTCGAGGACGACGAGTTCACCCTCGAGCCGGGCGAGATCGCAATTCTTCCCCGCAACGTTCCCCACGGTGGCCGCAGCATCGAGGGTGAGGCGGAGTTCATCGAGATCTTCGCCCCCACCCGCATCGAGAACCTGGTCGGTTTCGTCGGGTCCTCGTCCATGCCCGATCCGGACGAGGGGACGGGCGCATGAGCGTCACGCAGGTCAGTCCGCACGTCCACGTGGAGACCGCGTACTTGGGATCCAACAACTCGATCATCGTGGGCACGGACGGGGTCGCGCTGGTCGACACCCCGCACAAACCGACCGACGCGCAGGCATGGCGACGGGTCGTCGAGGGCTTCGGGACCACCCGCTTCGTGGTCAACACGGACCATCACCCCGATCACACCATCGGGAACTTCTGGATGGGTGGAGAGGTCGTCTCCCACCGTGGGACCCGCGATCGGCTCCTGCGGGATGCACCCACCGAGGAGTACCTACGGGACCTGTTCGAGGTGATCGACCCGGACGCGGTGGATCTGCTCCCGTCCTATTCCGTGCGCGTCCCCGAGGTGGTGTTCCAGGATCGTCTCGATCTGCACCTGGGCGACGTCCATCTCGAACTCCGCTTCCAACCCGGACACACGGCGAACAGCCTGCTCGCCTACCTCCCCCAGGACGGCGTGATCTTCACCGGCGACATCGTGTGCGAGTCGAGCCTCCCGTCGTTCCAGGACTGCCGCCTGTGGGACTGGTTCGACGCGATCGACGCCGTCGAGTCCTACGACTTCGACGTCCTCGTCCCCGGACACGGTGAGGTCACCGACCGCAGCGCGGTCGAGCGGTACCGGCAGTGGGGACGGGACGTGGCGGGGGAGGTCGCCGCCGCGATCGACGCCGGGCGGACCCTCGAGCAGGCCTGCGACGAGATCCGGTTCGCGGATCTGATCCACGTCGGGAACGAGGACTACACCGGTTATCCGGATTCACTCATCGAGATGTTTCAGCGCAACTCGATCGCACGTATCTACCACGACCTTTCCGAGCGGCCCGAGTTCGCCCGGTAACACCCCCCCGAATGATGGAGCAAGCATGAAGATCAGCAAATCCGTGGCGGCACTGGCCGCCGCCACCGCCCTTGTCCTGGCGGGATGCGGAGCAGAGTCCGGGTCGGACGGTGGATCGTCGGCCGCCACCGCCGACGGCGCCGCGCTGGCCGAGGAAGCCGCGGCCATGGTCGATGAGTACCGGGGTGTTCCGAGCCCCGACGATCTCGGCGCCCCGATCGACATCAGTGAGCTCGAGGGCGAGACCATCTACAGCATCCCGATCGACAGCGGCGCGGAGTTCTACGCCGACGGCGAGGCAGCCATGGCCGCCGTGGCCGAAGACGCCGGCATCAACTACGTGACATTCCCCGCTGATGGCACCCAGACGTCCTACCAGCAGGGCATCCAGCAGGCGATCAATGCGCGGGCCGGCGCGATCCTGCTCAACGGGCCCCTGCCGGAGACGCTCGGCCCGCAGATCGACGCTGCGCGGGACGCCGGGATCCCGGTGGTGCCCCTGCACATCAACGACATGGACAGCGGGACGTCTGAGGGACTCGAGTACGAGGCGTTCGCCCCCTTCAACCTCGCCGCGCGTCTGATGGCACTCGACGCGATCGCCTATCACGAAGGCGCCCCGGTCAACGCGCTCATCATCCAGTCCTCGGAGACCGGCCCATCGGCGGGCATGGTCGAGACGATGGAGGAGACGCTCGAGGAGTTCGGTCCGGAGGGCTCCAAGGCCAGCGTCATGAACGTGTCCGTCCCGCAGTGGTCGACACGGATCCAGGACGAGGTGCAGTCCAACCTGCTCCGCGATCCGACGATCAACACGGTGCTCCCCATCTACGACAACATGGCGACCTACGCGTCTCCCGGCATCCAGCAGGCCGCGGCCGGACGGGATGTGCCCATCTTCACGTTCAACGGCACGCCGTCCATCCTCCAGATGGTGGCCGACGGCACCGTCGCGATGAACGTCGCAGAGAATCCGGACTGGGTCGCCTACGTCAACATGGACACCGCCTTCCGGGCGATGCTCGGAGAGGAGCCCATCGAGGGCGTCTCCGGACCGGTCCGCGTCATCGATGAGACGAACGTCGAGGAGACCGGCAACCCGCCGCGCAGTGGCGAGGGCTTCGGTGACGAGTACCGGGACGCCTACCGCGAGCTGTGGGGACTGATCTGATCATGGTCGTCCAGCATCCTCCCTCAGTGGGCGCGGCCGCAGGATCCGTCCCGCTTCTGGAGATCCGCGGGCTCACCAAGTCCTTCAACGGAGTCTCAGCGTTGAGCGGGGTCGACCTGGCGATGTATCCCGGGGAAGTGCACGGTCTGCTCGGCGCGAACGGCAGCGGCAAGTCGACCCTGATCAAGGTTCTCGCCGGGGTCCATGACGCCGACGGGGGCGAGGTCACGGTGCACGGCACGCGGGTGTCGACCCCGTTCGGTGCCCGCGGCCTCCGTGATCACGGACTGGGATTCGTCCACCAGGATCTCGGACTGGCCCCCTCCGGAACCGTGCTCGAGCACATGGCCCTGGATTCGGGTGGGTCGTCGGTGGGCCTCAGGCGGGTGCCGTGGGGGCAGGAACGCGAGCGTGTCTCCGGACTGCTCGACCGGTTCGGCATCGACATCCACCCGGATGCCACGATCGACATGCTCACCCCCGTCCAGCGCGCCATGTTGGCTGTCGTCCGCGCCGTGGGTGGGCAGGAGCTCAAGTCGGAGCCGGGACGTCCCCAGATACTGGTCCTCGACGAGCCCACCGTCTTCCTGCCGCGGCACGAGGTGGACGTCCTCTTCGCCGTACTGGATCGCCTGCGCGATCGCGGCGACGCGGTGTTGCTCGTGTCCCACGACCTCGACGAGATCCTGCAGGTCACCGACCGGGTGACCGTCTTCCGGAACGGCCGACTGGCCGGCACCCGCGAGACGGAGGGCGCCACTCGGGACGATCTGGTGAGCCTGATCCTCGGGTCGAAGGCGGAGCACGTGACCAAACACGACGCGGTGGTCGATTCCGGTGCGCCGCCGGTGCTGGCGGCCCGCGCACTCACGGGGGAGCGGGTCAACAACCTCGACCTCGAGGTCTATGCGGGTGAGGTCGTGGGTGTGACCGGACTCGCCGGATCCGGAACCGAGGAGCTTCCCGACCTGCTGTTCGGCGCGAGTAGCGCCAAGTCGGGATCCGTCGAGCACCGTGGCGCTCAGGTGCACGAACCCACCCCGGCTCGGTCAATGGAGGCGGGGGTAGTCCTCATCCCCGCGAACCGGAAGGAACAGGGCGGCTCCCTGGAGCTCAGCGTTCTTGAGAACACGGCTCTGCCCTTCCTCGGCCGGCGGGCCCGCGGTGCGCTGATCGACTGGGGCGGATTGCGGCGGCAGGCCGACGAGATGCTCGCCCGTCTCCAGGTCAAACCCCAGGACTCTTCAGCGATGTTCGGGCACCTCAGCGGCGGTAATCAGCAGAAGGTGTTGATCGGGAAGTGGATGGACACGCAGCCGACGGTCATGCTGCTCAACGAGCCGACGCAGGGCGTCGACGTGGGGGCCCGCCGCGAGATCTTCAAACTCGTCCGCGAGGCCACCCAGAAGGGCATGGCGGTGCTGTGCGCCACAACGGACTACGAACAGCTCGTCGAAATGGCCGATCGAGTCGTGGTCCTCGACCAAGGCGAGGTCCGTGCGGAACTGCGCGGAGCTCACATCACCAAGGACGCCCTCGCGTCCGCCGTCTATTCGGAGGAAGTGGCATGACCGCCTCGGAGAAGAATCATGCGGGAACGACGGTCGCTTCCCGACGGCCGTCGCAGGCGGTCAAGAGACCGGCTCAACCGGAGCGTTTCGCGCTCCTGGGGGTGTGGGTCGTCCTCATCATCGCGTTCAGTGTCCTGGCCCCTCAGACGTTCCCGACCACGGCGAACGTCGCCAACATGCTCGGGTCTCAGGTCGTCCTGCTGATCCTGGCTCTCGGACTGGTGTTTCCGTTGCGCGCGGGGGATTTCGACCTGTCGGTCGCGACCACCCTCAACATGTCGATGGTGTTGGTGGCCGTCCTCAACGTCAAACAGGGCTGGAACATCTGGGCCGCGGTGATCGTCGCGATACTGGCGAGCCTGGTCGTCGGGGTGGTCAACGGATACATCGTCACCAAGTTCGACATCCACTCGTTCATCGTCACGCTCGGCGTGGGGACCGTCGTCCAGGGCTTCATCTACTTCATCTCGGGATCGGTCACCATCAGTGGCATCGACCGCGAGCTCACCGACGCGGTCCTCACCCGACCGTTCCTGTCGGTACCGATCGGCTTCTACTACGCCGTGATCCTGTGCCTGCTGGTCTGGTACATCTTCGACCACTCGGCCTTCGGCCAGCGGCTGCTCTTCGTCGGTCAGGGCAGCGAGGTCGCCCGACTCAACGGCGTCAACGTCAAGGGTCTGCGCTGGCGGGCACTGATCATCTCCTCGGGCTTCGCCGGTCTCGCCGGCGTGGTCTATGCGGGCACGACTGCCAGCGCGGATCCCGTCTCGGGGGGCGCGTTCCTCCTCCCGGTGTTCGCGGCGTGCTTCCTGGGTTCGACCGTTCTCAAGATCGGGCGGTTCAACCCGTGGGGCACGTTCATCGCGGTGTACTTCCTGGTCACCGGGATCACCGGACTGCAGCTCCTCGGCGCCCAGCAGTACGTGCAGGAGCTCTTCTACGGCGGCGCTCTGGTCATCGCCGTCATCCTGTCCAAGGTCATCCGCACCCGCGGTGAGCGGATCCGCAGGTCACAGGTACAGAACGCGTAGTCATACCAGCGTCCACCTCGGGCCACAGCAGGCCCGGCGTCCCGGTTCTCGGGACGGCGCGACACCACCGACCACCGGTCGGCAACGGAAAGGGAACGAGAAATGAAGGCACGCGGCGCAGTAATCCACCAGGTCGGCGGTCAGTGGGAGGTCCAGGACCTCGAGGTGAGCGAACCGGCTGAGGACGAGATCCTCGTCAAGGTGATGGCCAGTGGCCTGTGCCACTCCGACGATCACTTCGTCACCGGCGACATCCCGGTGAACCTGCCCATGGTCGGAGGACACGAGGGCGCCGGCATCGTCGAGAAGGTCGGCTCGCGCGTCACCCGGGTCAAGCCGGGCGACCACATCGCCACGCTGTTCATCCCCGCCTGTGGGGTGTGCAAGTACTGCGTCCGGGGTCAGAGCTACATCTGTAACAACGGCGCCGGCATGGAGACCGGGATGGCGATGGACGGCACCGCCCGGTTCCACGACACCGACGGGAACCCGATCGGCGGCGTCACCCGGCTGGGGTCGTTCTCCAACTACCTCGTCTGCCACGAGACACAGGCGGTCAAACTGCCCGACGACATCCCGTTCGACCTCGCGTGCCTGGTCTCGTGTGGAGTCGCGACCGGCTACGGCGCCGCCGTCAACGCCGCTCCGGTCCGGCCCGGCGACGTCGTCCTGGTCATGGGACTGGGTGGCGTCGGCGCCAACGCGGTCCAGGGCGCCAAGCACGCCGGAGCCGATCACATCATCGTGGTGGACCCCGCCGAGAACAAGATGGAGCTCGCCGCGGGCTTCGGTGCCACCGCGGCCTTCACCTCCATCGACGAGGCGCGCCCGCTGATCGCCCAGCTGACCAACGGACAGGGCGTGGACGTCACCATCGTCACGGTCGGCCGGGTGGACGGCGACATCATCGGCGAGGGATTCGACACCGTCGGCAAGGCGGGGAGCCTCGTCCTGGTGTCCGTGGGCTCGCACGAGCGCTCGCTGAGCGTGAGCCCCCAGGACATGACGAATCTCGCCAAGTCCATCAAGGGCGTGATGTACGGCAACTGCCGTCCCCTGGGCGACATCCCGCGGCTCTTGGACATGTACCGCACGGGCAGCATCAAGCTCGACGAGTTGGTGACCACCCGATACAAGCTGGACGACATCAACCAGGCCGTCGAGGACATGCACGCCGGCCGCAACATCCGCGGCGTCGTCGTCCACGAGCACTGAGAACGGTCGCACTCCCCACCAGGGTGACCCGTCCCCGCACACCGCGAACCGGTGGCACACACGCAGCTACGTAAGGAATGTGATGACGACTTCGCAGAACCAGCCCGACGCCGGTAGGCCGATCGAGCACACCCGACTGCACATCGGCGGGCAGTGGGTGGACGGCCTCGCGGGCGCTGAGTTCGACACCGTCAACCCCGCCACCGGCGAGGCGTTCGCCTCGGTGGCGGAGGGCCGCGCCGAGGACGTCGACCGGGCCGTCACAGCAGCCCGGGAGGCGTTCGAGAACGGGCCGTGGTCGAGGATGAAGCCCAAGGAGCGCGCCGCCGCGATCTGGCGACTCGGCGACCTGCTCCTGGCCGACGCCGAGGAGATGGCCCGGGTGGAGACTCTCGACCAGGGCAAGCCGTACCTCGCGGCCCGGGACGGCGACGTCCCCACGGCCGCCGGTCTGTACCACTACATGTCCGGCTTCGCGACCAAGATCGAGGGCGAGACGATCCCGATCTCCGCTGCGGGCGAGTACCACACCTACACGCGGCGCGAACCCCTCGGCGTCGTCGGCCTGATCGTGCCGTGGAACTTCCCTCTCGTCATCACCGCCTGGAAGCTGGCGCCGGCCCTCGCGGCGGGCAACACCGTGGTGCTCAAGCCCGCCGAGGCCACCCCTCTCTCGGCGCTGCGCCTGGCCCACCTCGCCCTCGAGGCCGGCATCCCTCCCGGGGTCCTCAACGTGGTCAACGGTTTCGGACCGACCGCCGGGCAGGCGATCTCCGAGCACCCCGGCATCGACAAGGTCTCGTTCACGGGTTCGACGGCCACGGGCCGCAGGATCCTCGACGCCGCGGGGGGCAATCTCAAGCGGGTCACCCTCGAACTCGGCGGCAAGAGCGCCAACATTATCTTCCCGGACGCGGACCTGGACAAGGCCATCGCGGGCTCGGCCAACGCGATCTTCTACAACGCGGGACAGGCATGCGCCGCCGGTGCGCGGTTGTACGTGCACGACGACGTGTACGACCGGGTCGTGGAGGGCCTGGTCGCCAAGGCCGAGGCGATCACGGTCGGCGACGGCTTCGACCCCGCCAGTGAGATCGGCCCGGTGGCCAGCAGGACCCAGTTCGACACCGTCTCGTCCTACCTCGAGATCGGCCGCTCCGAGGGCACCGTCCTCACCGGCGGCTCGCGCAAGGGCGACCGCGGGTACTTCATCGAACCCACCGTCCTCGCGGACGCGGGTCAGGACTCGAGGATCGTCAAGGAAGAGATCTTCGGGCCGGTGGTGGTGGTGTCGCGGTTCAGCTCCGAGGACGAGGTCGTCGAGCTCGCCAACGACACCCGGTACGGGCTCGCGGCCGGGATCTGGACGGGCAGCGTCGGCCGGGCACATCGTGTCGCCGCGAAGCTCCGGGCGGGCACGGTGTGGGTCAACACCTACGGGATCTTCGACCCGAGCATGCCCTTCGGCGGCATGAAGGAGTCGGGCTGGGGACGGGAGATGGGCCACGAGGTCCTGCACGACTACACGGACCTCAAGACCGTCTGCGTGGACATCGCCGAGTGAACGGGACCGGTGGGATCGTGAACGCGCAGTCCACGGAGTCGTCGCTGCTGTTCCAGCCATGGCAGCTCGGTCGTATCGAACTGGCGAACCGCGTCGTGATGGCTCCCATGACGCGGAACCGAGCCGACAGGGCCGGAGTGCTCCCGGACTCGGCGGTGACCTACTACGGACAACGTGCCGGAGCGGGCCTCATCGTCTCGGAGGCCGCCCAGCCCTCAGCGGCGGGGCAGGGCTACCCCGGGACGCCCGGGATCCACGACGACCGGCAGGAAGCGCAGTGGGCGAGGGTCGCGGACGCGGTGCACGCCGGCGGTGGCAAGATCTTCTGCCAGCTCATGCACACGGGGAGGATGAGCCACGAGAGCTTCATGCCGCCCGGTGCGAAGGTGGTCGCGCCGAGCCCGATCCGCGCGGAGATCGAGGTCGAGACCATCGACCGCGTGATGGTCCCGGCGCCCGTGCCGACCGAGCTCGACCAGGACGGGATCGACGGGATCATCCGGGACTTCGCCGACGCCTCCGAGCGGGCCGTGCGCGCCGGGATGGACGGAGTGGAGATCCACGGGGCCAACGGTTACCTGCCCCACCAGTTCCTCTCCCCGGGGACCAATCACCGCACCGACTCCTACGGGGGCAGCCCCGAGGCCCGGTCACGGTTCGTGGTGGAGCTGCTGCGGGCGGTCTGTGACCGGATCGGCCACGACCGGGTGGGTCTGCGGATCTCGCCCGGAGGCCAGTTCAACGACATGGCGGACAAGGGCAACGACGAGACGTACCTCTCTCTGATCGACCAGATCGACGAACTGAGGATCGCCTACCTACACACGTTGCGTCGCCGGTCGACGCCGCTGCACGAGCAGCTCCGCGCACGGTGGAGTACCACCTACATGCTGAACACCGGATTCCACGGGCCCAGCGAGCGGGGGGACCTCGAGCCACTCCTGGAGGCCGGGCAGGCCGACCTGGTGAGCGTCGGCAGGCTGTTCATCTCCAACCCGGATCTACTCGACCGGTGGAGGCGCGGGATCGAGCGGGTGGGGTGGGACGAATCCACCTTCTACACCGGTGGCGACAGAGGGTACATCGACTACCCGGCAGTGCAGCACTAACGACCTCGGCAGGAGAAGACCATGTCCGAACAGAGAACGATTCCGGCTCCACTCGGCGGCAAGGTGGTGGTGGTGACCGGGGCGGCTTCCGGAATCGGTGCCACCGCGGTCGAGGTCCTCCGCGCGCAAGGTGCCACCGTCGTCGGGTGGGACCTGGCGGGTACGCCCGAGGCGGGCCCGCTCGATCTCACCGACCCCGAATCCGTGCAGTCGGCCGCGCAGGCCGTGCTCGCCGATCACGGCGCAGTGGACGCGCTGGTCAACTGCGCCGGTGTGATCACCGAGAACCTGCCGTTCGAGCGCGTCGACCCGCAGGACTTCCTCAGGTGCTTCAACGTCAACGTGATGGGCATCGTCCATGCCAGCCAGGCGCTGCATCCGGCGTTGGCGGCCGCAGGTGGGGCGATCGTCAACATCGCTTCCCAGGCGGCTCTGGTGAGCCTGCCCGACCAGTCGGCCTACTCGGCGTCCAAGGGCGCCGTCGCGGCGCTCACGCGGTCGATGGCGATCGACTGGGCCCCGGCGGGTGTCCGGGTCAACGCCATCTGCCCTGGCTTCACCCTCACCCCCATGGCCAAGCAACAGATGACCCCGGAGTTGGACGCCGCCGTGTCGCGCCGGGTCCCGTTGGGGCGGATGTTCGAGACCGAGGAGATCGGCGCGGTCATCGCATTTCTGGCCTCCCCCTCGGCCTCCGCCGTCACCGGTGTCGTCATGCCGGTCGACGGCGGCTGGACCGCCGGTGAGCCGGCGTTGCCGATGGGTGGTGCGGAATGAGTGATCGAGGCACCGCCTACGTGTCGGGGGCGAGCTCGGGGATCGGCCGGGGAGCCGCGGTGCGTCTGGCGGCGGACGGCTACCGGGTCGTCCTGCTGGGTAGGAACGAGGCCAGGCTCGCCGAGGCGGCCGCGGAGTGTGGAGATGACGCCCGGTACGCGGTGTTCGACGTGACCGATCCCGCCGCGGTCGGCACCACGCTGCCGGCGCTGATCGAGGAGCACGGACCGCCCACCGCCGTGCTGCACAACGCCGGACAGACGATCGTCGGGGCATTGGACCAGCTCACGCCCGACGAGTGGCAGCGCCAGATGGACGTCAACCTCACCAGCATCTACGCATTGAACCGGTATCTGTGGCCTGCGATGGTCCCGCGCGGGGGCAGCATCGTCCTGGTGGCCTCGACCGCGTCGTTCGCGGCGTTCCCCCAGGACGCCGCGTACGTGGCCTCCAAGGGAGCCGTACTGGCCCTGACCAAGGCGATGGCCCTCGACGGGGCGCCCCACGGCATCCGCGTGAACGCCGTGTGCCCCGGTTTCATCCTGACCCCCAACCTCCAGGGCTTCTTCGATTCACAGGACGACCCGTCCGGGGCCGCCGACGGCGCCGCGGCTGCCGCCCCGTTGGGCCGGATGGGGAGTCCGGAGGACGTCGCCGGGGCGATCTCCTTCCTCTTCTCACCCGATGCGGCCTTCGTGACCGGTACGCCGATTCTGGTCGACGGTGGCCTCATGGCACGGGTGCCCGGATAACCGGCGGGAACGACGAGCACGGCCGACGGTCGTGGCGACCGGACAACACTTGACTCACCGATGTAGAAAGCAACAGGTTCCGTTCAGATGGTCAACGAGTTCTCACCCCAGTCCGACGTCGATACCGAGGTCGATATCGACGTCGTGGTCGTCGGAGCAGGCGGAGGCGGTCTGACCGCCGCCCTCGCGGCCGCGGACGCCGGCGCCTCCGTGGTCGTGTTGGAGAAGCTCGACGTCCCCGGCGGTAACACCGCGCTGTCCACCGGATCGGTGCCGGGCGCCGGTACCCGCCAACAGAGAGAGGCGGGTGTGGAGGACGACGCCGAGCGGATGACGACGGACCTGCTCCGCCAGAGCGGACCGCACGAGGCCGAACATCTGACCAGACGACTGGCCCGATCGTCCGGTGGGCTGGTGGACTGGCTCGTGGACACCCACGGGATCAACCTCAAGCTGATCATGGAGTACAAGCACGTCGGCCACTCGGTCAACCGGCTCCACGCCCCGCCGTCCCGTCGCGGTCAGGACCTGGTCGACGACCTGGTGGCCGCGTGCGGCCGCGCGGGCGTCGAGGTGGTCACCGGGAACCCCGTCGCGGGTCTGCTCGTGGAGGACGGGGTCGTGCGCGGCGTCCGGGTGGCCGGGGAGCGGGTGCAGGAGTACACGCTGCGCACCCATGCGGTCATCCTCGCCGCCAACGGGTTCGCGGCCAATCGCACCCTCGTCGGTGAGTGGGCCCCCGAACTCGTCGGGCTCGAGTACTTCGGTGCACCAGGATCGACGGGGGAGGCGATCGAGTGGGGACTCGAACTCGGCGGCGAGATGGACAACCGTGCGGCCTACCAGGGGTACGCCGCTGTGGCCTACCCGTACGGCAATATCCTGTCGTGGACCACGGTCGAGAAGGGCGGGGTGCTCATCGACTCGACCGGTAGCCGGCTCGGCGACGAGATCGTCGGATACTCCGGTTTCACGACCGAGGTCCTGGCCGGTCAGGGCCCCATCTGGGCGGTGTTCGACACCCGGATCAGGGACGTGACCTCGCTCGAGGACGAGTTCCGGGACCTCGTCGAGATGGGCGGTGCCAAGGAATGTGCGACGACCGCCGAGCTCGCCGCGGTGACGGGCGCGCCGGAGGAGGCGGTGATCCGGACACTCGAGAACTACGAGGCGGCCGCCCGGGGAGAACGCGCTGACGAACACGGACGAAACGAGTTCGCCATGGCGCCGCTGGAGCCCCCGTACGTCGCGGCGAGGGTCACCCCGGGGTTGTTCCACACCCAGGGCGGGCTCCGGATCGACGACGAGGGGCGAGTCCTGCGGGCCGACGGCTCCCCGATCCCGGGTCTGCTCGCCGTGGGCGGCGTCGCGGCCGGCGTGAGCGGTCAGAGCGGAGGCCGCGGGTACTCGTCCGGCAACGGGTTGCTCACGGCGATCGGTCTGGGTCAGCTGGCCGGTGCCGCCGC
>NZ_JAALDW010000183.1:0-8642 GCF_014145055.1 Dietzia sp. DQ11-38-2 | reverse complement strand
CGCGGCCCGGCCGCCGCCCCCCGAGCCGTCGGAGACGCGGAGGGTGACCTGGGATCCGGGGATCCCGGTCCCGCCGTCGAGACCCACGACGATCCCGTAGGTGCGTCCGGTGCCGGAGACGAACTGGGTGTTGACGATGAATCCGGCGCCGGTGAGCAGCGAGGTCGCCGCCGACTGGCTCATCCCCTCGACATCGGGCAGCGCCGCGCCGCTGGTTCCGGCCTGGTAGGCGGGATCCGGTGCGGGCAGCTGGACCGGGCCGTAGATCTGGGCGATCGGGGTGAACGCGGAGAACCAGGTGTTGGCAGGCTCGAGACCACCGAAGAGGTTGCCGTACGCGCACTGGCGCAGGGGGCTGGTGCACAGCTCGCTCGTGGTGGTGCCGTCGTTGAAGGCGTAGACGGCCGCCGAGTAGTTGTTGGTGTACCCGAGGAACGCCGAGGAACGGTTGGCCTCCGTGGTTCCGGTCTTGCCCGACATGGGCAGGCCCCATCCGGCGGCCCCCGCCGCGCCCGCGGCGGTGCCGGCTCCCACGTGGTCCTTGGACAGGGCCACCGAGAGGGTGTTCGCCAACCCGGGCTCGACCACCTGCTCGCAGCTCGGTTCGTTCAGTTCGACCGGCGCCCCGGTGCGGTCGGTGATCGACTCGATGGGGCTCGGCGGACACCAGGTTCCCCCGGAGGCCAGGGTGGCCCCGACGTTGGACAACTCCAGGGCGTTGACCGCCGTGGGTCCGAGGGTGAACGATCCCAGGTTATTCTTCTTGATGAACCCGGCGATCGAGTCGCCGTCCGCCGCGGTGCCCTTGCGGTCGTACGACCGCATCCCGAGACGCACCGCCATGTCCACGGTGGGAGCGACCCCGACGTCCTTGATGAGGTTGACGAAGGTCGTGTTGGGCGACTGGGCCAGCGCGTCCGCCACGGACAGTGACCCCGGGTACGACCCGGCGTTCTCCACGCAGTACTGGCCGGGCGGGCATCCGGGGGCGCCACCGGCGCCCAGGCCGGAGACCTGCACGCGGCGCGGAACGGACAACGTGGTGTTGGTGCCCATCCCCTTCTCCATGGCCGCGGCCACCGTGAAGACCTTGAACACCGAGCCGCCGCCGTCGCCGACCAGAGAGAACGGCTGGGGCTGGACCGTCTGGCTGTCACCCAGTTCGAGGCCGTACCGGCGGCTGGAGGCGATCGCCGCGACCTTGTGGGAATCCCGGCCCGGACGCACGACGCTCATGACCTGCGCCACGCCCTGGCCCGTCGGGTTGCCGTAGGTGTTGAGCGACCGCTGGACCGAGTCGTGGACGGTCGGGTCGAGCGTGGTGCGGATGGTGTACCCGCCCTCCTGGACCATCTCGCGGCTCAGACCGTTCTGGTCCAGGTAGTCCAGTACGTAGTCGCAGAAGAACCCTCGGTCGCCGGCGGTGATGCAGCCACGGGGTAACGAGTTGGGGCGTTCCAGCACGCCGAGGGGCTCGGCCGCGAAGGCCGCGCCTTCCGCCGGCGTGATCGCGCCGGTCTGGACCATGGTGTCGATGACGGTGTCGCGACGGTCCTTGGTGTCCTCGGGGTGGGCGTAGGGGTTGAACATGCTGGTGGACTGGATCATCCCGGCGAGCATGGCCGACTGCGGCACGGTCAGCTCGGAGGCGTCGACCCCGAAATACGTCTGGGCCGCGGTCTGGACGCCGAAGGCGCCGTTGCCGAAGGAGATCAGGTTGAGGTACTTGCTGAGGATGTCGTCCTTGCTCATCTCGGCGTCCAGCGTGAGCGCCATCCGGATCTCTTTGATCTTGCGCGCCGGGGTGGTCTCCACGGCGGCTCGCCGTTCCGCGTCGTTCTCCGCTGAGACGAGGAACTGGTAGTTCTTGACCAGCTGTTGATCGATGGTCGAGGCGCCCTGCTGGACGTCGCCGGACGTGGCGTTGGTGAGCGCCGCGCGGATCGTGCCCCGCCAGTCCACACCGTTGTGGTCGGCGAACCGGCGGTCCTCGATCGCGATGATCGCCAGCTTCATGTTCTGCGAGATCTGATCGCTCGGGACCACCACGCGCTGCTGGTCGTACAACCAGGCGATCGGTGTGCCCTCGGAGTCGGTGACCGTCGAGATGGACGGGAGATCGCCCTTGATCAGGTCCGCCGAGGTCCCGGACAGGGAATCCGCCATCTTGTTGGAGGCCAGCCCCGCCGCCCCGGCTATCGGGAACAATGATCCGGCCGCGACCACCCCGGCCGCGACACAGGTCGCGACCAGCTTTCCCAGCGAACTCATACCCGACACGGGGCCAAGAGTACGTGAACACCCCCGTCCCGCCACCCCGCGAGGCCTCCGACGCACACGACTCTTTACTTCTGTTGTGTGACTGCGGTAACAATATTAGAGAACGCGGGACGTTTCGAACCCGGATGAGGTCGTGTGACGGCCCTCACCGCCGAGAGGCTCCCGCGGACACCGTGGGCCCGCCGCGCCGGGCGGGTCCAGAAGGCCGGAGGCGTGTGCGGCAGACCCGTCCGCGACTCCACACAGACAGGGGTACATCGATGACGGCCACCCTTCCCGGGACCTCCCGGACCGACGACGCCGGGGTCCGCCCCGGCTCAAGCAATCCCCTCGGTTCCGAGGAGACGATCATCGGGGAGGGGCGCCAGGAGTGGGTCGCCCAGGCCCGGTGCAAGGACATCGACCCGGACGAGCTCTTCGTCCGCGGCGCCGCGCAGCGCAAGGCAGCGTCCATCTGCCGCCACTGCCCGGTCCTCCTGCAGTGCCGCGCCGACGCGCTGGACAACCGCGTGGAGTTCGGGGTCTGGGGCGGGATGACCGAGCGGCAGCGGCGCGCCCTACTCAAGCAGCACCCCGAGGTGCGGTCCTGGGCCGACTTCTTCGCGCAGCAGATCGAACGCCATACCGTCATCTACTGACTCCCACCGGTTCCGTACCCCACACGACGCGACCCGCGGCTCCCGCCGCGGGTCGCGTCGTGTGTTCAGGCCCGGCGCCGGTTCACCCACTCAGTCGGTTCACCCGCAGAGCTGGTCGCCGACCGAGCGCAACGCCTCCAGGTTGGAGATCTCGAACGGGAGCGAGGGCACTCCCACGATCCGCACATCCGGATGGGTGTCGGTGAAGGACTCCAGGAGGCGGACCTCCTGCTTGGCCGTCCCGGCCCGGTCGGCGTGGATCCGCAGCACCGCCTCCGCCTCGGGGTTCCCCGCCAACCGGTCGGCGGCCGCACACGCCTGCTCGGCTGTCAGGTCGGTGAGCCGCGGGTGGGTGCGGTTGATCACGACCCCCGCGAGCGGCATCGACTCCTCCGACAGTCGTTCGGTGAAGAACGCGGCCTCGCGGAGGGCGGGCCGCTCCGCGGAGGAGACCACCAGGAACTCGGTGCCCTTGCGCCGCAGGATCGCCTGGGTGCGGGAGGCCCGCGTGGCGAACCCGCCGAAGGTGGAGTCCAGGGCCACCACCATCTCGGAGGCGTCCTTGAGCATGGAGGACCCGACGACCGCCGACACCCCCCGCATGGCGGTGCTCATGGCACCGGTCATCAAGCGGCCGACGCCGCGGCCGGGCGCCGCGAACACCCGCATGAGGCGACTGTCCATGAAGGCGCCCAGGCGGCGCGGGGCGTCGAGGAAGTCGAGCGCGTTGCGTGAGGGAGGGGTGTCGACCACGACGAGGTCCCACGTCGAGTCGTCGAGCAGCTGCCCCAGCTTCTCCATGGCCATGTACTCCTGCGTCCCAGCGAACGAGGTGACCATGGTCTTGTAGAAGTGGTTGTCCAGGATGGACTGCGCCTTCTCGGCCGTGGTGTTGGCGATGACCAGCTCGTCGAACGTGCGACGCATGTCGAGCATCATCGCGTGCAACGACCCGTCCGAATCCGCGTGCTCCGGTCCCAGGTCCACGCGGGACGGTTCGTTCGAGAGGTCGTCGATCCCCAGCGCCTGCGCGAGGCGCCGGGCCGGGTCGATGGTGAGGACCACGGTGTCGCGGCCGAGTTCGGCGGCGCGCAGGGCCACCGCGGCGGCGGTGGTGGTCTTGCCCACCCCGCCGGCGCCGGTGCAGACCACAACCCGGGTCGCCGGGTCTGTGAGCAGTCCGGTGATGTCGAGACGACGAGTCATGATCAGTGCACTCCCTGGTCGGCGAGGGCGGAGGCGAGGTCGTACAGGTCGGAGACCTCGACGCCGTTGGGCAGGGCCGGCAGCACGAGGGTCGGGCAGCCGGACGAGGTCAGGGTCTCGCCGGCGGTGAGCTGTCCGCGTGCGACGCGGGCGTGCTCGATGGCCTCCACCAGGAGCCCCTGCAGCCCCTCGTCGTCGAGCTCCACACCGGTCTCCTCGAGACCGGCCAGCACCGCCTCGGCGTCGATGTCCTCCTCGGCGATCCGCTGCAGCGCGTCGTCGTCGAGGTGCCGGGTCTCCGCTCGGTTGATGATCACCTGACCCACCCGCAGATCATGGGACCGGAGCTCCTCGATCGCCTCGATGGTCTCCTGGACGGGCAGCGATTCGAGCAGGGTCACCAGGTGCACGACCGTCTGCGGGGAGTGGACCAGCTCGGCGACGGCATCGGCCTGACGACGGATGGGCCCGCCGGCGGCGAGGTCGGCCATCGCGGTGGTCACGTCGAGGAACTTGCCGATGCGACCGGTGGGCGGGGCGTCGACGACGACCGCGTCGTACACCACTTCCTTTTTGGCGTGTTGGCGCGTGACGACCTCGTAGATCTTGCCGGTCAGGAGAACGTCCTTGAGGCCGGGTGCGATGGTGGTGGCGAATTCGATCGCGCCCACCGACTTCATCACCTTGCCCACCACCCCGAGGTGGTAGAAGGTGTCGAGGTAGTCGAGCATCGCGGCCTCGATGTCGATGGCCAGCGCGAACACCTTGCCACCGCCGTCGACCCGGGCCACGAGTTCCTCGCGGTACGGCAGCGGCGAGCGGTCGAAGATCCGCGCGATGCCCTGGCGTTCCTCGACCTCCACCAGCAGGACGCGCTGTCCGGTCGAGGCCAGTGCCAGCGCGAGCGAGGTGGCGACCGTGGTCTTGCCGGTGCCCCCCTTGCCGGAGACGTAGTGGAGGTCCGCGCGGGCGGAGGCGTCGGACCAGCCGGTGGACAGCTCGTCGGCGATCGTCGACCTCACGGACTGACTCGACGTACCCGACTGGGTCGATTGCGTTCCTGGTGTGTCGGTGGACGGCATGCGGTCCACCCTAAGCGGTTCCACCACGGCGCGCGGGCCGCCGGCGACTTCCCTAGAGTGGGGGCATGAGCGAATCCACCCCCGCAGCCCGGTTCGAGTACGTGACGGTCCCGCTGCTCACCCACGCCACCAAGCAGATCCTCGACCAGTGGGGCGGTGACGGCTGGGAGCTGGTCTCCGTCCTGCCCGGCCCCACCGGTGAGCAGCACGTCGCCTACCTCAAGCGTCGGCTCTGATGCCGGAGGGCGAGGGCGGCGGGTACTGGACCCGCAAGCTCGAGCAGCTGGGGATCGACCTGCCGACCGTCGTCCCCCCGCTCGCCAACTACGCGCCCGCCGTGCGGACGGGCGCCTACGTCTACACCTCCGGTCAGCTGCCGATGATCGACGGCGCTCTCGCCGCGACCGGCAAGGTCGGTGCCGCGGTGTCCCCGGAGACGGCGGCTGATCTCGCCCGGACCTGTGCCCTCAACGCACTCGCCGCCGTGGACGGCCTGGTGGGCATCGACTCGGTGGTGCGGATCGTCAAGGTCGTCGGCTTCGTCGCGTCGGCCCCGGGCTTCAACGCCCAGCCCGCGGTGGTCAACGGCGCCTCGGATCTGCTGGGTGAGGTGTTCGGGGACGCCGGCGTCCACGCCCGCTCCGCGGTCGGGGTCTCCGAGCTGCCGCTCGACGCGCCCGTCGAGGTCGAGCTCATCGTCGAGGTCGAGGGATAGGGCCGGACGGTGGCCCGGGACGGAGAATGCCGATGACCGGCGGCCTGGCCCCGATCACGTTCCCGGCGTACGAGACCCTGCGCCCCGTCACGGACCTGGCCGGGGTGATCCTCTGCGACAACCCCTCGGAGATGACCTTCGAGGGGACCAACACGGTGGTGCTGCGGGCCCCCGGATCGCGCACCGCCGTGGTGGTGGACCCCGGGCCGGAGAATCGCGCGCACGCTGAGCGGATCGCCGCGATCGTGGGCGAGATCGAGCTCGTCGTCATCACCCATCGACACGGGGACCACACCGGCGGGATCGACGACCTCCGGGCGCTGACCGGCGCGCCGGTCCGGGCGGTCGGACCGGTGTACTGCCGGGATGCGGCGCCGTTGGTGACGGGGGGCGACGACGACGAGGTGATCCACGCCGCCGGGCTGGACCTCACCGTGCTGGCCACTCCCGGGCACACCGCGGACTCGATCAGTCTCGAGGTGCGTCCGGCGGGTGCCGGGTTCACCGCGCGCGCGGACTGTGTGGTGCTCGGCGACACGATCCTGGGTCGCGACTCGACCGTTCTGGACTCCACCGACGGCGATCTGGGGGACTACCTACAGAGCCTCGACCAGCTGTCCGCCCGCGCCGACGGCGTGGTGGGCATCCCCGGCCACGGTCCGGATGTGGCCGATACCGCTCGCGCCGCCCAGGTGCTGGCCCGTCACCGGCGGGACCGGCTAGAGCAGATCGCGGCAGCCCGGGACGTGCTGGGACCCGATGCGTCCGCCGAGGTCATCACGCAGCACATCTACCGGGATGTCTCTCCGTTCCTGCTCAAAGTGGCCGAGCAGTCCACCCTCGTGGCCCTGCGCTATCTGGATCGGTCCGGTTAGACCGGCCGACCCGGCCCGCCCTACGACAAGAGCGTTCCGCACCCCTTCTCGAGGGAGGTGTGCGGAACGCTCTTGTCGATGGGCCGGGGCGGCTCGGCGGGCCTCAGCGGGCGCGCCGGGCCAGGCGCTCGGTGTCGGAGATGATGACGCTCTTGCCTTCGAGGCGCAGCCAACCCCGGTGTGCGAACTCGGCCAGGGCCTTGTTGACCGTCTCGCGGGAGGCGCCGACGAGCTGGGCAATCTCCTCCTGCGTGAGGTCGTGCGTCACGCGGATGTTGCCGCCCTCCTGGGTGCCGAAGCGCTGGGCCAGCTGCAGCAGCGCCTTGGCCACGCGACCGGGCACATCGGTGAAGATGAGGTCGGCGAGGTTGTTGTTGGTGCGGCGCAGACGGCGGGCGAGCACCCTCAGCAGCTGATCGGAGATCTCGGGCCGCTCGGAGATCCACCGCTTCAGGGCCGAGCGGTCCATGGACTGCACGGAGACATCGGTGACGCAGACCGCGGACGAGGTGCGCGGGCCCGGGTCGAAGATCGACAGCTCACCGAACATGTCCGAGGGGCCGAGGATGGACAGCAGATTCTCGCGACCGTCCGGGGCCTTGCGGGAGAGCTTCACCTTGCCCGACGTGACGATGTAGAGGCTGTCGCCCTGCTCGCCCTCGCGGATGATCACATCACCCTTCGAGTACTCCTCGCGGGTCAGGTCGGCACGCAGCGCCGAGATGGCCGCGGGCTCGACACCCTGGAAGATGCCGGCCCGGGTGAGTACGTCGTCGGCCGACTGGTCCGTGCGGCGATCTATCGTCACAGTCCGTGACCCTCCCGTTCGGGCGAGGACGAGCGAGGTCCGCGCCATGGCGTGCGTGTGGCGAGAGCCACTGTAGCCGTTCCGGTGCCCCCGGTGTGACCAACCCGCGGCGACCGGGGTGGGTCAGTTCTCGATCTGCTCCGGCTCGGCCAGAATGGAGGCCTCGAACCGGTCCATCAAGAGGGCGAACCCGGCGAGGAGGACCGGGACCAGGACGACGAGGATTCCCTGCATGCCCCCGAGTAAACACCCCCGCGGGCCGACGCGCACGTGCGGCCGGCTCACCCGCAGGTGGCCCGGGCCGTAATGTGGACGCATGCCCGACCCCGCTCCAGCTTCCGTGAAGCGCCGCAGACGAGGGGTGGCCGCGAGGGGGGTGGAAACCGACCTCGGGCGCACCCGCCGCGCCCGGCGCATGCTCCGCACCCTGGAGGACGCGTTCCCCCACGTCTACTGCGAGCTGGATTTCCGGAACCCGCTCGAGCTGAGCGTCGCGACGATCCTGTCCGCGCAGTGCACGGACAAGCGCGTCAACGAGGTCACGCCGGCGCTGTTCGCCCGGTATCGGACCGCGGCCGACTACGCGGGCGCGGACCGTGAGGAACTGGAGACACTGATCCGACCGACCGGCTTCTACCGCAACAAGGCGCGGAGTATCCAGGGGCTGGGTGCGGCGCTGGTGGAGAAGTTCGACGGCGAGGTTCCGCGGCGGCTCGAGGACCTGGTCACCCTCCCCGGATTCGGACGGAAGACGGCCAACGTGGTGCTCGGCAACGCGTTCGGTGTGCCCGGACTGACGGTGGACACCCACTTCATGCGTCTGGTCGCCCGGTGGAAGTGGACAGAGGCCACCGACCCGGTGCGCATCGAGCGCGAGGTGGCCGCGCTGCTGCCCCGGCCCACCTGGACCGACGCCAGCCACCGGATCATCTTCCACGGTCGCCGGGTCTGTCACGCGAGGACGGCGGCCTGCGGTGCGTGTGCCCTGGCCTCGGACTGCCCGTCCGCCGGCGAGGTCGGCCCGCTCGACCCGGTGGC
>NZ_JAALDW010000182.1:0-3760 GCF_014145055.1 Dietzia sp. DQ11-38-2 | reverse complement strand
GCGAGCTCGCGGCGGTCGGACGCGGGCATTGCGCGGGCGAGTCGGCTCTTGGCGCGGTCGAGCGCCTTGACGGGGACGACGATCGTCCACCCGCCGTCCGCCGCCCCGTGCCCCGACACCGTAGTCATCGCCCGCCATCCTGCCAGCAGAGCCTCGCGCGCGCGCCGGGCCGGGTAGCGTTTGCTCACGATCCACCGGCGAGGGCCCCGGTGGTGAACGACGAGCCGGGAGGCGAAATGGCGCGGGTCGCGGTGATGGGTGCGGGGTCGTGGGGGACCGCCGTCGGGAAGGTCCTCGCGGACGCGGGGTCGGAGGTCGTGATGTGGGCCCGCCGTGACGAGGTGGCACTCGGGATCAACGAGCGTCACTGCAACGAGAAGTACCTGCCGGAGACCGTGTTGCCGGCGACGGTCACCGCCTCGACGGACCCCGCCGAGGTCCTCGCGGGCTCCCACGAGGTCGTCCTGGCCGTCCCGTCCCAGAGCCTGAGGGGAAACCTCGAGACGTGGGTCGACCTCCTCGAGCCCGACGCCGGGGTCATCTCGCTGGCGAAGGGTATCGAGACCGGGACGCTGATGCGTATCAGTGAGGTCGTCGCAGAGGTGACGGGGTTGACGCCGGACAGGATCGCCGCGCTGTCCGGCCCCAACCTCGCGCGGGAGGTCGCCGAGGGTCAGCCCGCGGCGACCGTCATCGCCTGCACGGACGCCGACCGTGCCGCCCGCCTGCAGGACGCCTTCGCCACCCCCTACTTCCGGCCGTACACGAACTCCGATGTGGTGGGCTGCGAGATCGGCGGTTCCACCAAGAACGTCATCGCGCTCGTGTGTGGGATCGCCTCCGGCATGGGCCTGGGCGACAACACCATGGCCTCGTTGGTCACGCGCGGATTGGCGGAGTCGACGAGGCTGGGAGTGGCGCTCGGAGCCAACCAGATGACCTTCGCGGGGCTCGCGGGTCTCGGCGACATGGTCGCCACCTGCACCTCGCCGCTGTCCCGCAACCGCACCTTCGGAGAGCGACTGGGCAGGGGCGAGACCCTGGAGCAGGCACAGGAGGCCACCAACGGCCAGGTCGCGGAGGGGGTCAAGTCCTGTACGTCGATCCGTGCGCTCTCCCGGCAGGTAGGGGTCGAGATGCCCCTGACCGAGGCCGTCCACGAGATCTGCCACGAGGGGGGCGACGCCGTCGAGGTGGCGGTGCGCCTCATGAGACGCAGCACCAAGCCCGAGTAGCCTCGGCCCGGTGAATCGCATCACCGTTGCCGTCCTGTACGGCGGGCGTAGCTCGGAGCACTCCGTGAGCTGCGTGTCCGCCGGTGCCGTCATGGCACACCTCGACCCAGCCGTCTACGAGGTGGTCCCGGTCGGGATCACCGGATCGGGGACGTGGACCCTGGGTCCCGACGACGTCTCGGGCCTGCGGATCATCGACCGTGTGCTGCCGGAGGTCGACCCGGGTCGACCCCGGGTGGCACTCGGCCTGTCCGCCGACGACCGCGGGGTCCTGCGGTTCCTGGACGGTGAGCGCGCCGGCGACGAGGTGGCCCGGGTGGACGTGGTGTTCCCCGTCATGCACGGCACCCATGCGGAGGACGGCACCGTCCAGGGGCTGTTGGAGCTCTCGGGCGTCCCATACGTGGGCCCGGGGGTGTTCGCCAGCGCGGCCGGAATGGACAAGGAGTTCACCAAGGTGGTGTTGGGTGCGGCCGGACTGCCGATCGGCGAGCAGGTCGTGTTGCGTCCCGGGTCGGGGCCGGTGCCGGAGTCGGAGGTGGACCGGCTCGGGTTGCCGTTGTTCGTCAAGCCCGCCCGCGGTGGGTCGTCCATCGGGATCACCAAGGTCAGCGACCGGGGAGAACTCGACGCGGCCATCGCCGAGGCCCGCCGGTTCGACCCCAAGGTCATCATCGAGGCGGCCATCGTGGGTCGCGAGGTCGAATGCGGCGTTCTGCAGTATCCGGACGGCCGGGTGGAGGCGAGCCTGCCCGCCGAGTTGCACATCCCCGGGGAGCCGACCGGTCTGGACGGCGAGACGGAGGGCGACTCCTTCTACGACTTCGACACGAAGTATCTCGACGACGTCTGCACGTTCGACCTGCCCGCGCGGCTCCCCGCCGCGGAGACCGATCGCCTTCGGGCCCTGGCCGTCGAGGCGTTCCACGCCCTGGACGCGCGTGGGCTGAGCCGCGTCGACTTCTTCGTCACCGACCACGGGCCGGTGATCAACGAGGTCAACACCATGCCGGGATTCACCCCGATATCGATGTACCCACAGATGTGGGCGGCCTCCGGAGTCGACTACCGGACCCTGCTCGACACCCTCGTGCGGACCGCGCTGGCCGGGTGTTGACCGCGCGCGTCAGCTGATCGGCGCGGGCCGCGGTTCCACGGCCTCGAGGACGGCGGAGAGCGCGTCCGACAGGTCCTGGATCGGGCCCGTGCCGCCGGTCGCGGGGAGCGTGACCGCGATGTACTCCGGCCGGTCCACGGCCACCCAGGTGGACGACGTCACGGCCGGGTCCGGGTCCGGATCGTTGAACCACTGCACACCGTTGACCTCCTGGAGCGTCGACCCGACCGTGAAGGTCGGCGGTGCGGGCAGACCGCAGCGGACGACGACGGTCTCGGCGTCGGGCAACCGGTACGCCGCCGCGCCCGGGGGCGCGGGTTCGACGAACGGGACGCGGTCGGCCTCGCCCAGGGACTCCGGGAGAGACTCCAGAAGCGACAGGCACTCCTCGGATCCGGCGCCGGGGGCCGGGATGCTCACCGCGGTGACGGGCTCGCTCGCGGCGGTCTCGGCGGCCTCGTCGCTCATACTGCGCACCAGAACCAGGACCACGGCGAGCAACACCAGCGGGATCAGGACCGCCGCGATCACGACGACGGTCGAGACCGGTGGTCGGTGTCCACCGTCGGGCGTCAGGTCCTGCGATGCCGCGGGCCCGGATGAACCGGATGACCTCGCGTCGTGCCGGTCCCCCGAGTTCGTCTCCGTGGTGCGCACCTCGAGTCGTCCTCTCTCCTGCGATCGGCCGCCCGGGTCGCGGCCGCTAGCCTGTCGGCAACGCTACAGACACCCGCCGGAGCTCCCGGCGCCTGACCACCGAGGACACCGATGAGCGCTGCGAGCGACCGGCCACCGACCGTCGCCGAAGTCGGGGAAGCCGCGGTCCTGGAGGTGTTGAGCGGGCCGGGGCGGGTCGGCTCGGGCGATCCCGTGGGCAACGGGGACGACGCGGCGGTTCTCGGGCCCGCCGCGGCGACCGTGGTGACGACGGACATGCTGGTCGAGGGCACCCACTTCCGTCTGGACCTGACCACGTGGCGGGACATCGGTCGCCGCGCCGTCGCACAGAACGTCTCCGACGTCCTGGCCATGGGCGCCGACTGCTCCCGGGTCCTCGTGGCCCTGGCGGTGCCCGGCAGGACGACCATGGAACAGATCGGTGAGCTGGCCGCCGGAATCCACGGAGAGGCCGCGCGATCCGGTGCGGAGGTGGTGGGCGGTGATCTCACCAGCGCGACCCTCGTCGTCGTCGGGGTCACCGCGATGGGCACCCTGCCGGACGGCGCGCGCCCCCTGCGGATCGACGGCGCCGCCCCCGGAGACCGAATCGCGCTCACCGGTGAACCCGGTCGGTCCGCCGCGGGGTTGGCACTACTGCTGGCGGGGCACCACGACGGCGCCCTGCAACAGGCCCACAGGGTCCCCGAACCCCCGATCGGTTCCGGCAGGGCGGCCAGGCTCGCCGGCG
>NZ_JAALDW010000181.1:0-4405 GCF_014145055.1 Dietzia sp. DQ11-38-2 | reverse complement strand
CCCACCGGGGTGGCCGCGATAATGTGAGCAGATGTTCTCCCGACGCCCACGCCGTCCCGCGACCGCGGCCCTCGCGATGGCGTGCGCGCTGGCGTGCGCTGTCGCGGGATCCCCCGCGCTCGCCCAGCCCCGGTCGATCGACGACTCGCCGACAGTCTCCGCCCCGGATCCTCTGTCCGCGGTCCGGGCGGCACCACCCGAGGAGCGGACACCGGAGCGGTACCTCCCGAGCCCCTCGCCCGATCCCTGGTACCACTCCCCTCCGGCCGTGGACCCGGGCACGGCGCCAGGCACGATCCTGGCCACACGACCGGTCGCGATCCCGCCGTACAACGTGCGCAACTTCGGCCGCGGGTGGCAGGTCCTGGTCCAGAGCACCGACTCCCACGACCGACCGCAGCAGATCGTCTCGACGATCATCGAACCGGCCACGCCGTGGCCCGGCCCTGGCCCCCGACCGCTCGTGTCGTTCAACGTGACCATCGACTCACTGGGCCTGGACTGCATGCCCTCATACGTCCTGCCCCACAAGTTCAACTTCGAACTCCCCCCCTTCCTGCAGATCCTCGCCGACCGTGGCTACGGACTCGTCCTCACGGACTTCCAGGGCCCGCGAGCCGCGTACGGAGCGGGCCGGGCCAACGGCCGGGCCGTCCTCGACGGGATCCGCGCGGCCCGCGCCTTCACCCCGGCCGGAGACCCCGCCCCGTTGTTCGGGGAGTCGCGGGTGGTCCAGGTGGGGTACTCCGGCGGCGGAATCGCCACCGGGTGGGCAGCCCAGTTGCAACCGGTCTATGCGCCCGAACTCACCGGGGTGCTCGCCGGGTCCTCCGTGGGTGGGGTCCCCGCGGACTATTCGGAGTTGTTCGACACCATGGACGGGACCCTCGCCTCCGGCCTCTACCGCGCTGCCGTGCTGGGACTGGCCCGCGAGTACCCGCAGCTCTACTCGCTGCTCAACGACACCGGCGACGTGGTGGCCCATCAGCTCCGCGACGCCTGCGCGCCGATCAACACCGTCGGTGGACTCGCCCCGTTCCCACTGTCGGTGCTCACCGACGCCGACCCCCGCACCGACCCCACGGTGCAGGAGGTGATGGCGCGGAACCGGTTGGGCCGGGCGGACCCCGCCCACGGGGCGGACCCCCGTGAGGTCCCCTCCGGACCGGTGCAGGTGTGGCATGCCGACGCGGTGGTGCCGATGGGCCCGGGGCCGGGGTCGTCGCGAGGTCCCGGGGACACGTTCGTTCCCGAGTGGACCGCCCACAGGCTGGTCGACGAATGGTGCGCGGCGGGTGCTGACGTGGAGTACACGCCCGTCGCCGGCGAACACGTCACCGCGGCGTACACCGCGGTCGGGCCCGCCCTCGACTGGGTGGACGCCCGCGCCCGCGGGGTGCCGTTCACCACGGGCTGCCGCTGATCCGGGACACCGGCGGTAACCTCGACCGGGTGAGCACCACGCAGCAGACCACCCCGGCCGAGTCCACCCTGGACACCGAACTCAAGCGCCTCACGGGCTGGGGACGCACCTCGCCGGCCATGAGCCACGTGCTCACCCCCCGCTCGGTGGAGGAGATCTCGGCGGCCGTCGCGGCGGTCAACGACGCCAACGCCGCCGGTCCCACCCACCTCCGGCGCGGTGTGGTGGCCCGGGGGCTCGGCCGGTCGTACGGGGACAGCGCGCAGAACTCCGGCGGCCTGGTCCTGGACATGAGCCGGTTCAACCGCATCCACGAGCTCAACGCCGAGAAGGCGCTCGCGGTGGTAGACGCCGGGGTGAACCTGGACCAGCTCATGCGCGCCGCGCTGCCCTTCGGCCTCTGGGTGCCGGTCCTGCCGGGCACACGCCAGGTCACCGTGGGCGGGGCGATCGGGCACGACATCCACGGCAAGAACCACCACTCGGCTGGGTCGTTCGGCAACCACGTCACCCGGATGGAGCTCCTCGTCGCGGACGGCCGCGTCCTCACCCTCGAGCCCGGCGGGACGTCCGACGACCCCGAGGGCACACTGTTCTGGGCCACGGTGGGCGGCAACGGTCTCACCGGCGTGGTCCTCAAGGTGTGGATCGCGATGACCCGCACGGAGACCGCGTTCTTCCTCGCCGACTCCGACCAGACGGGGTCGCTCGACGAGACGATCGCCCTGCACACGGATGGCTCCGAGGCCAGATACACCTACTCCTCGGCGTGGTTCGACGCCATCAGCGCGCCGCCGAAGCTCGGCCGGGCAGCGGTGTCCCGCGGGTCGCTGGCCACGCTCGCACAACTCGAGGAGTACGCCCCCAAGCTCGCCAAGGACCCGTTGGCCATGGACGCCAAGCCGCTGGTCACGTTCCCGGACGTGTTCCCCAACGGTCTGGCCAACAAGTACACCTTCGGCCCCATCGGCGAGGTCTACTACCGTCTCGGCGGCACCTCACGAAACAAGATCAAGACCCTCCCGGCCTTCTATCACATGCTCGATCTGTTCGGAGAGTGGAACCGCGCGTACGGATCCGACGGCTTCCTGCAATACCAGTTCATCGTCCCGCCCGGGGCGGTCGACGGGTTCAAGGAGATCATCGGCGACATCCAGCGCTCGGGCCACTACTCGTTCCTCAACGTGTTCAAACTCTTCGGCCCCGGGAACCAGGCCCCGCTCTCGTTCCCCATGGAGGGGTGGAACGTGTGTGTGGACTTCCCGATCAACGACCGACTGAACTCGTTCGTCAACGAGTTGGACGCCAAGGTCATGTCGATGGGCGGGCGGCTCTACACCGCCAAGGACTCGCGGGTCCCGGCCGACCGTTTCCACGCCATGTATCCGCAGATCGATTCGTGGATCGCCACCCGACGCGAGATCGACCCCCACGGGGTCTTCGTCTCCGACATGGGCCGGCGCCTCGAACTACTCTGACCCGGCGCGCGGCGCTCCTCGACGGGAATCGCACGGCGCGGTCTATACACGCGGACGAGCGACGGGCCACAATGGGGTGATCCCGGACGACAAGGGTCGCCCGGAGGCATGATCGGGAGCCCGCCATGATCCTCCGCACCGTCGCCGCCGCCGTCGTCCTAGTCGCCGTCTCCCCGCCGCCCACCACGTGGCGACGGTCTCCCCGGAGGCCACCCCCGCCGTCTCCCGCCGTCCGCCCGCTCACGCGGGGTTCACGTCGGGCCGGGTAGTCGCGGACACCTTCCCCGATCCTGCGGTGGCCCCTCGGTAGACTCCTGCGCATGATCAATGCCGTCGGCGTCCCACAGACCCTGCTCCTGCTCGGAGGCACCTCCGAGATCGGCCTGGCGATCTGCGGGGAGTACCTCCGGCAGGGCCCGATGCGTGTCGTGCTGGCCTGCCTCCCCGGGGATCCAGGTATCGAGGACGCCCGGGCCGAGATGACGGCCGCCGGCGCCACCACCGTCGACGTGGTGGATTTCGACGCCGCCGCCACCGACTCCCATCCGGCCGCCTTCGAGCAGATCTTCGCCGGAGGCGACGTCGACGTCGCGATCGTGGCGTTCGGCCTCCTCGGGGAGAACGAGGAACTGTGGTCCGACCAGCGCAAGGCCGTGCAGATCGCCCAGGTCAACTACACCGGTGCGGTGTCGGTGGGGGTGCTGCTCGCCGAGCGGATGAAGGCGCAGGGCTACGGCAGGATCATCGCCATGAGCTCGGCGGCAGGCCTCCGCGCCCGCCGCTCCAACTTCGTCTACGGCTCCACCAAGGCCGGCCTGGACTCGTTCTACACCGGTCTGGGCTACGCCCTCGACGAATACGGGGTGGACGTTCTGGTGATCCGCCCGGGGCAGGTCCGCACCCGCATGTCGGCGCACGTCAAGGAGGCGCCGCTCACCATCAACAAGGACGACGTGGCCCGCATCGCGGTCAAGAAGTCCGGCGCGGGCAAGGGTGCGGTCTTCGCCCCCGCCGCGTTCGGCGCCGTCATGGCGGTCCTGACCCACGTCCCGCGCCCGATCTTCCGCAAGCTCCCCTTCTGACCATGCCGGTGGCGCTCCGGGGGCCGGGCCTGGCGGGAGCGGCGACGCTGCTGGCCGCAGCCGTCACCGCTGTCGTCCTGGTCGGTTTCTCTCTCGTCTCCTTCCCCGCCTACGGCAACTCCAACGTCCTGCGGGCACTCACGGTCGTCGGCCAGTGCGCCGCGTTCGCCCTGGTGGTGGCCGGCGTGCTGTGTGCCCGTGCGGGCGAGCGTCCCGGGGGGCGGGCCGGACTGGTCCGGGTGGGCAAGCTGGCCGCCCCCACGGGGTCGGCCCTGCTGGTGGCCTCCACGCTCGGCATCCCGCTCGCGGCGTCCCGGCTGTACCTGCACGGCGTGAGCGTGGACCAGGAGTTCCGAACCCAGTTCCTCGGCCGCTCGGCGACCTCGCTGGGCCTGCCCGACATGGCCTACGCCGACCTGCCG
>NZ_JAALDW010000180.1:0-6169 GCF_014145055.1 Dietzia sp. DQ11-38-2 | reverse complement strand
GCCCGAGCAGGCCGCCCCGGCACCCGCTCCCCAGGCTCCGGGCCCGGACACCCCGAACGGTCGCGGCTGACGGATCGGCTCCGACGCGCGACGTCCACAGAACGGCGCTGAGGCCCGCTCCCTGACCAGGGGGGCGGGCCTCAGTCGTCGATTCCACGGTCAGATCACCGCGGAGCCCCGGATCAGCGCGGCGCCATGCGCAGCGCGCCGTCCATGCGGAAGCTCTCGCCGTTGAGGTAGTCCTGCTCGACGATCGCGTTCGCCAGCTGGGCGTAGTCCGACGGGCGTCCGAGACGCGAGGGGAACGGGATCGAGGCCTCGAGGGTCTTCTGGAACTCCTCGGTCAGGCCCCGCAGCATCGGGGTCTCGATCGTGCCCGGGGCGATGGTGTTGACGCGGATACCGAACTGGGCGAGGTCGCGGGCCGCACAGATGCCCATCGAGTACACGCCGCCCTTGGACGCGGCGTAGGCGATCTGGCCCACCTGGCCCTCGTAAGCGGCCACGGAGGCGGTGTTGATGATGACGCCGCGCTGGCCGTCGGAGTCGACCGTGTCCTGGGTGGACATCGCCTCGGCGGCGAGACGCAGCACGTTGAACGTGCCGACCAGGTTCACCGAGATGCAGGTCTGGAACAGGTCCAGGGGGTGCACGCCCTTCTTGGACACGATGCGGGCGGCCGGGGCGATGCCCGCGCAGTTGACCACCACGCGCAGAGGGGCGGCCTCGGTGGCCTTGGCGATGGCGGCCTTGACGTCGTCCTCGCTGGTGACATCGGCGGCGAGGAGCGTGATCCCCTCATCGATGCCCTGCTCGACGGCCTTGTCGATGGACTGCTGCAGGTCGAGGCCGAAGACGATCGCCCCCTTCTCGGCGAACGAACGAGCGGTGGCGTTGCCCAGACCGGAGGCGGCGCCGGTGACGATGACGGAAGCACCCTTGATGTCCACGGGCGATGTCCTTTCTCTCTAGGAGGCGAGCACTAGGAGGTGCAAGCACTTACCGGCCCAGTGTTCCAGAACCGTGTTCAGCGCACGTCGAAGGCCGGGCTCTCCCCCCGCACGGGGAACAGTCGACCGTCGAGGCCGCGGCCCGAGGCGGTGTACACCACCCGGTACTCACCGGCCGGGGTGCCCGGCGGGATGTCCCAGGTGATGAGGGCGTTGGTCACCGTGAGCAGCCCCTCGAACACGATCATGGTGGACCAGTCGCCGTCGTCGTGGACCCGGATCCACCGACCGCCGTCCCGGCGCTCCACGGCGAGGTAGGTCTCACCCCGTCGAAGGTCGGAGTTGGGGTTCGTACCGCAGAACCGCACCGTGACCCGCTGACCCGTCCGATAGTCGGGCAGGGGAGGGTCCAGCACGTCCCCGAAGTTCCGCAGCGGCGCCGGGGTGTCGACGAGCGGGTTGCCCAGCGGGGAGACGGGGATCTGTCCGGTGAGGTCCCGCTCGGGGGTTCCCGGGTCCAGCGGCGCCCCGGCCCGCATCGACCGAGCGAGGTCGGCGGCGATCTGCTGGATGGCGGGCAGTGTCCACGGTCCGAAGGCGGTGGCGCCGCCCTCGTAGTTCTGGGCCGAGTACTCCTCCGGGGTCGTGACGTAGTGCCCGTAGGCGTTGGAGTACCCCTGCACGGTGACGTGGTCCTCGGGGACGGCGAGCTCGGCGGCCAGTGTCCGACGCAGGCGTAGGCCAGCCACGACGGTCGGCTCGAAACCCAGGCTGAACAGGTAGTGCCCACCCAGTCGGACGAGGTGGAACGGATAGACGCGCTGGATGGCGTGCGGCACCAGGCCCACGGGCAGGAGTATGTCCTTCGCGCCGTGCGCCTCTCGTAACCAGGCGGGGATCACGACCTCGGAGATGGCTCTGACCGCGGGGTTCCCACCCCGGTCCCCTTCGGTGAAGGGCAGTTCCTCGGCGCCCCCTCCGTCCTCCTGGCTGCCCGCGGCGAACGCCGCGCCGAGCGCTGCGACGGCGGTTCGGTGGGTGCGGCCGTCGCCGGTGAACTCCGGCCGCACCTCGACCATCGACATGTCGACCCAGCGGTGACGGACGTCGATGCCACCCCCGAGCGGGCGGACGTCCCGGCCCACCTGGTCGCGTGCGGCGGCGAACTGTCGTTCGCCGTTGATACGGGTGTTGAGCCACTCGTCCGGAGTCGGCCCCCGCCCGGGCTGGAGGTCGAGGTTGGGACTCACGTCGCCGGGGTTCGTCTGGGCGAACGCGGTCACCAGGGCCGGGGTTCCGCCGGCCAGATAGTCCTGGCCCGCGGCCTCGCGCTCCCAGAACCAGGCTGCGTATCCCTTGTTGTCCGACGAGGAGAGCCTGTTGGACGTGGTCATGGAGGTCGCGTGCGAGGCGAACCAGTTGATCACCCCGACCAGGTTCCCGCCCCGGGTGACCTGCAGGGACTGCGACCGGGGGTCGATTCCGGTGGGGAAGTGGGCACGCTCCTCGGCGGGGTCCCGGTCGAACGACCCGCGGGAGCGGTTGACGCCGGCGTCGTGCAAGTGGCCCGTCGTGACCCCGACGTCCGACGGCGCGAGGTCGTGATGCGCCATGCGGACCGCGTCGACGATCCCGGCGCAGTTGGCGTCGAAGGTGACGGGCCGGAAGCCGAGCATCGAGAGGTCGACCATGGGGTGACCGGACGTCCCGCCGGGGGCGGAATGGGTGTGCGTGGCCGTGATGACCACATTTCCCTCGTGGTAGGCGTCGCCGAACTCGGCGGCGAGGCGTCGGAGGACCTCCTGCTGGATGGACTGGAAGACCAGCCCGATCTCGGCGGTGACGTGGAGGAACCTGGGTGACGACGGGGAGTCGGCGAAGACGAACGCCCGGGCCCGCTGACGCAGGTGAAGCCCCACGGAGTGCTGCTCGGTGTCGGCGTAGCCGTTCATCCCCGCCCCCAGGGACTCCCCGGTCATGTCGCCGATGCCCCGGCCCACGTACATCCGGGTGGACTGCGCGGAGGCGACCGCGGGGAGGACGGAGCGCAAGGCGGTGACCCCCCCGAGGGCTGCCGCCGCGCCGAGGACGGTGCGGCGCCCGACGCCGTGGCGCGTGGTGACGTGGTGTGACATCGACATCGGGCTCCCGGGTCCGCGGTGCAGGTGACGTCGGTCACCTCTGGTGCAGTCAGGCTACCCAACTGGACACTTGACCGGAAACCCGGTCGGGATGAACGGGAACGGGCCCCCGCGCCCTGCGCGGAGGCCCGTCACTCGGGTCGTGTGGTCAGCTCTTGGCGGCGGCGTAGCGCTCCGCGACGTCCGCCCAGTTCACGACGTTCCACCAGGCCTTGACGTAGTCCGGCTTGACGTTCTTGTACTGGAGGTAGAAGGCGTGCTCCCACATGTCCAGCATGAGCAGCGGGGTCATGTTGATCGAGATGTTGCCCTGCTGGTCGGTCAGCTGCTGGATGATCAGGCGCTGGCCGATGTGGTCCCATCCCAGGACCGCCCAGCCGGAACCCTGCAGGGTGGTGGCGGCGGCGTTGAAGTGGGCCTGGAACTTGTCGAAGGACCCGAACTCGGCGTCGATGGCGGAGGCCAGCTCGCCCTCGGGCTTGTCGCCACCGTCGGGCGACATGTTCTGCCAGAACACCGAGTGGTTGGTGTGGCCGCCGAGGTGGAAGGCGAGATTCTTGCTGAGCAGCGGGGCCTTGGTGGAGATGGTGCCGTCCTCGCGCGCCGCGGCTAACTGCTCGAGCGCGTCGTTGGCGCCCTTGACGTAGGTGGCGTGGTGCTTGGAGTGGTGGAGCTCCATGATCTCGGCGGAGATGTGCGGCTCCAGCGCGCCGTAGTCATAGGCGAGGTCGGGAAGAACGTACTCGGCCATAGCGGTGAGTCCTCTCAGTTGGGTGACGGGCCGCGCCTGGGTCCGGCCCATGGTGCCCGTCACGACGTCCGGTTCCCACCATAGTGATCGCGCACCGGTGGTGTCGCCCACCAGCGGAGCTGTCGGGCGATCGCCCGCCCTGCCTGCCATGATCGAGGGCGTGGATCATCAAGATTCGACCTCTCTCCGCGTCATCTCCGTCTCCGCGGTGGTGGTGAGGCGTCCGGACGGGTCGGTGGTGACCGTGCGCAAGAAGGGCACGGACCGATTCATGCTCCCCGGGGGGAAGTGGGAGCCGGGTGAGGCCCCGCTGGACTGCGCGGTCCGCGAGCTCGACGAGGAACTGGGCGTGCCTCTCGCTCCGGAACGGCTGACCCCGCTCGGACGCTTCGACACCGCGGCGGCGAACGAGCCCGGGTTCAGATTGGTCTCCGAGGTGTTCACCGTGGAGACCGACCTGCCTGTGGAGCCCCGGGCGGAGATCGCCGAGGCGCGCTGGCTGACGCCGACGGAGCTGCGGACCGTGGCGGTTCTCCGAGAGGATGAGTGTGCACCATGGGCCCCGCTCCTGGTCAGGGTGGTGCGTGAAGGGTTGTGGTGGGGCCGCGGCTCAGAGAGCGACGATCGCGACGAGCGCGAGGAGCAGTAGCGCGGCGGTCACCACCGTCACGGCGATGTTCCGGTGACTGACGTGGTCACTGGACCCCGACCCCTCGAAGGGCTGGGAGGAACCACGGTCGAGGATGTCGCGCAGCTGCTGTGCGGCGGGCTTTGAAGCGGTCACGTCGAGCTCCCCACTGGTCGATCCTCCGCCCACCCTAGCGCGGACTATGGTATTCGTCACATCACGTCCGGATCACATCTCTCCCCCGGGGTTACCCTGGCTGCATGGGCTGGTTACAGGACGCGATACGACACTCGACGATGCGGACCGCGACCGAGGTGATCGACGCCGACTCGGCACTGCCGGGCAGGCCCGACCCGGTCGCGGTGGCGCCGACCAACATCGTCACCGGCAACCCGATGGTGCCCCCGTTCCCCGACGGGCACGAGTCGATCGTGCTGGGGATGGGGTGCTTCTGGGGGGCGGAGAAGATCCTCTGGCAGCTCGACGGGGTGTGGACCACCGCGGTCGGGTACGCGGGCGGATGGACGCCCAATCCCACCTACGAGGAGACCTGCACGGGCGCGACGGGGCACACCGAGGCGGTTCTCGTGGTGTTCGATCCCGAGGTCCTGCCCGTCGAGCGGCTCCTCGCCACGTTCTTCGAATGGCACGACCCCACCCAGGGCATGAGGCAGGGCAACGACCGGGGAACGCAGTACCGATCTGCCGTGTTCACCACCACGACCGCTCAGCTGGACACGGCCCGGCGTGTGGCGGCCGCCTATCAGAAGGAACTCGACGCCGCGGGGTACGGCCCTCTGACCACCGAATTCGGGTTGCTCAGTGAAGTCCGGTCCGGCGAGTTCGCCTACGCCGAGGACTACCACCAGCAGTACCTGATCAAGAACCCCGGTGGATACGACTGCCACGTCCGCAGCGGAGTGGCCTGCCCGATCTGAGGCCGCCCGTTCTCTGGGACTGTGAGGCCGCCGGTGCTCAGAGGCATGCGGAAGGGGACATGCGGAAGGGCCCTGCCCGGGAGTGATCCCGGGCAGGGCCCTTCTCGTCGATGCGGCGTCAGATCGCTCTGACGTCAGCTCACATCGGGGTGATGTTCTCCGCCTGCAGGCCCTTGGCGCCCTGCGCGACGTCGAAGGAGACCTGCTGGTTCTCCTCGAGCGAGCGGTAGCCCGAGCCGTTGATGGCGGAGAAGTGCGCGAAGACGTCGGCGGAGCCGTCGTCGGGGGCGATGAAGCCGAAGCCCTTGTCGGCGTTGAACCACTTCACGGTACCGGTAGCCATAGTGGCGTCCTTTCGAGAGTCGGTACCCCGCTTGTCGGGATACCAGATGATGCAGCAGAGAGCGTGCTGTGTGTTTCCCTGCGGTGCCGCATCGTTCTCTCTCAAGAACGGTGGATCTACAGAAATACAACGTACGTTTTCAACTACTGCGCAGAACCCTACAGCCTGAGAGGCGGTCCGTCACCCCCACGGGGTGTCCGGCAGGTGAATTCGCCGTTCCACCTCGGTTCCGGCCCGCTCGGTCGACCCGCCGGGGACGACACTGGGTGGGTGTACTCCGATCTGACGAGTGAACTCGACTCCATCCTGGGCGATCTCGCACCCGGCCGCGCGACGAGGGCGCGGGACGTGGAGCGTGTGCACCCGACCCACCGCCGGGGCGCTGAGAACCTCGTCGACTACGCGAGCCTGCGCCGAC
>NZ_JAALDW010000179.1:0-11493 GCF_014145055.1 Dietzia sp. DQ11-38-2 | reverse complement strand
TACGCGCACCTGTCGGCGGTGGCGGCGCTGGTCACCGACTGGCACGGGCAGGGGGGAGTGGCGGTGGGGGGCACTGGACCGGGCACAGGCACGGAGACGAGTGCGGGCGCGGGCTCGGACGCGTCGGGTGTGACGGCGGGCCGGGGCAGGTTGGTCGCTCGGCGGCGGCATGGAAAGGTGGTCCTGGAGATAGACCGGGCGAGCGGAGCGGGGACGTAGATGAGCACGGACAAGTACGCCGACGAGATCGAGTCGGTGCTCATCGACACCGATGCGATCCGCGACCGGATCGCCGAGATGGGCGCGAAGATCGGGGAGCGCTACCGGGACTCCGAGCAGGAGGTCGTGCTGGTCGCCGTGCTCAAGGGCGCGGCGATCTTCGTCTCCGACTTCGCCCGCGCGCTGACCATCCCCTCCGAGTTGGAGTTCATGGCGGTCAGCTCCTACGGCTCCTCCACCAGCTCCTCGGGAGTGGTGCGGATCCTCAAGGACCTCGACCGTGACATCGCGGACCGCGACGTGATCATCGTCGAGGACATCATCGACTCGGGCCTGACCCTGTCGTGGCTGATGCGCAACCTGCGGACCCGCAACCCGCGCTCGCTGGAGATCGTCACCCTGCTGCGCAAGCCCGACGCGGTCAAGGCCGATCTGGACATCCTCGAGATCGGGTTCGACATCCCCAACGAGTTCGTGGTGGGCTACGGCTTGGACTTCGCCGAGCGCTACCGCGACCTGCCGTACATCGGCCGGCTGCACCCGCGCATGTACTCCTGAAGGGTGCCGTTTCTCGTTTGAACCGCCGCCGGGGCCCTCGCGCCGACCGGGCGCAGGCGGCGAGAACCGCCAGCGCCCGGCCGGGGAGGCTTGTAGGGGATAGGGGATCATCCGCTGGTTCCGGGACTTCCCGGTGGAGCTTGGGCGGGCCTCTCGCCCCCAGGGTTGACTTACCTTGAGACCAGGCCTCGGGTGCGGGCTTCCTCCAGCAGTCCGGTCCGGGACCACTGTTCCACGAGGTTCGTCTCGTCGAACTCCTGGGAGCCGCCGAGGGTGTCGCCAATCGCCTGGTAATTGGCGCCTTCCTCCAGCAGTACGACGAACTTCGCGAGAGTGATCAGTCCGGAGCGGCCGATCACGTGGGAGCCGCCGTTGGCCTCGAAAATCGCCACCAGATCCGGGTCGATCTGGAGTTTTTCGAGGATGAAGTCGCCCGCGTTCACCGAGCGGTCCAGGTGGGGGTAGATCTGCCGGGAAAGGGTGAGTCGCTGGGAGGCCGCGTAGCGGATGGGTAGGGGCTGGTGGGTCTGTGCCCAGCCGCCGAGCCATGGGGAGTGCACGTGCACCGCGGAAGTGATCTCGGGGCGCTCGCGGAAGACTCGGCCGAAGGTCGGGACGAATGCGGCGTGGCCGCGACCGGAGAGGATCTGCCCGTCGAAGGTCGCGATGACCGGTTCGATGGCTGTCTCGGTGGACCAGGGGCCCGGGGGGTTGAGCTGGACGGCGAGGTCCTGGCCGGGCACGCGCTCGACAAAGTTCACTGTGCCGCTACCGCGCACGGTGCCGGTCTCGTGGAACACGCGGTAGGCGGTCTCCGCATCGCGGGCCGCGGTGGCGGCGAACTCGAGGACGTCGGTGGAGAGATGGGGTTCGACGGTGGTCATGATGGGATCCTTCCGGTGGTGGTGAGGTGATGCTCGGTATGGACGTGCTCGGTACCGGACTCTCGCCCGGCTTTGTTAAGCCGGCCGGGGAGTCCGGCATGTGCATGGGGTGAGTCAGGCGGGGTGAGGCGGTGCCGGCCGAGAAGGGGCAGGACTTCCTCACCCACGCGGTAGGCCTCTTCGAGGTGGGGGTTACCGGCGAGGATGAAGGCATCGACGCCCAGGGCGACGAGCTCGTCCAGCCGTTCGGCGACCTGCTCGTAGCTGCCGACCAGCCCCAACGCTGGCCCGCCGCGGATGAGGTTGAAGCCGGCCCACACGTTTGGTTGAACCTCGAGGTCCCGGTAACCGTTGATGGTCTCCGGAACCCAACCTGCGATGCGGGCGGCGCCCACCGAGTCACCCTGGGCGGCGGAGCGCGCGGCCTCGCGGTCGACGAAGGCCCAGCCCTTCTCGATCTCCGCCCAGGCGGCCTCCTCGGTGTGGCGGGCGACGATGTCGATCCGTACCGCGAACCGGGGCCGTCGCCCGATCCTCTCTGAGTGGGCCCTGACGCCGTCGAATTTGGCGGTGAGGTCGGCGAACGGCTCCAGCCACGAGAGGTAGTAGTCGCTGTGCCGGCCCGCCGCGTCCACGGCCGCGCCGGAGGACCCGGAGAAGAACAATTCCGGGAACGCCTGGCCGGCGAGGCCGGGCGGGAGCGCGGCGCCGCGGGTGCGGTAGAAGCGGCCGTCGTAGTCGAAGGGCTCGCCGTCCCACACCCCTTTGAGAACGTCGAGGAACTCGCTCGTTCGGGCGTAGCGGTCGTCGTGGTCGACTTTGTCGCCCCACCACAGTTGGGCGGGACCGCCGCCTCCGCTGATGACGTTGTAGAGCAACCTGCCACCGGTGGCGCGCTGCATACTCGCCGTCATCCGCGCGGCCTGGACCGGGTGCAGGAAGCCCGGTTGGAAGGCGACCATGAACCGATACGTGCTGGTCTCGCGGGCAAGGGCCGCTGCCGTGGCCCAGGGGTCGTCTGTGACGGGAAATGACGGGAGCAGGCCGCCGAGGAACCCGGCCGATTCGCTGGCCCGGGCCACCGCGGCCACGTGATCGATGTAGCTGTAGGAGTCCAGTCGACCCTGTCGGATGGCGGGTGCGATGTTGCCGGCCGCGTACCCGCCGGCGTTACCGCGGTTGTAGCGCCGAGGGGTCCGGAGCGACGCGTGGTCTCCCTCCATCCCGATGCGCCAGTAGAAATCGAGCGTCATGCGCTGGCCTCCTCGGCGGTGAGCGTGCGTCCGGCCGGGTCGGCGAGGTGCAGCCAGTGCTCCCCGCCCCGATGGAGCTCGTCAATGTGGGGATGCCCGCTCACCACGAAGTAGTCGATCCCGGTGTGCGACCACTCGGCGAATCGTCGGGCTACCCGGTCGTACGAGCCGACGAGGCCGCGGGCGGTCGGGTAGCCGAAGGCGTCGAAGCCGGCCCACTCGTCCGGGCGTGCGTCGGGGTCCGGACCCGCGGCGGGGGCGTCCGGGTGGACCTGGTGGAGTAGCCGGTCGATCCGGGACCAGGCTTCGTCGTCGGTCTCCCGTGCGACCACCGGCAGCTCCAGACCCAGCCGCACGGTCCGGCCGTGGTCGGCCGCTCGGTGCTGTATTTCGGCACCGAGTGCCGGGTCATCGTCAAGGGTGAGCAGGTGGATGTCAGCGTGAGCCGAGGACAGCTGCAGTGCCGCTTCCGAGGACCCGGAGAGCAGGATCCGGGGGAATGGGCGGCCCGAGAGGATGCCGCGGAAACCGCCATCGAGGACATGGAAGTACTCGCCGGAGTGGGCGGCGCCGGTGCCGCGGAACCCGGCGCCGGGCACAGGGGCCGCGTTCCATACGCTGCGGGCGACGGTGAGGAACTCATCCGCCCGTCGGTAGCGCTCCTCTCCGGTGACGTCGTCGCCGAGTGCCCGGGCTTGGTCAGGGTCGACGTCCACGTGGATTCGCCAGTCGAGCCGCCCGGAGGAGACGGTCTGGAGGGTGGCGGACATCTTTGCTGCGTAGACCGGGGTGCCGAAGGTCGGGGTGAACTCCACCACGCCACGGAGGTAGCGGGTGGCGCGCAGCGCGGAGGCGGTGACCACCCAGGACTCCTCACCGAGGGGGTCGAACGGTGCGAGGACCCCGTCCCATCCGGTGAGTTCGGCGGCGTCGATGACCTGGTCGAGATTGTCGAACGGACTGGTTCGCCGGATGTCGGTGGCGATGGTGGAGGCGGGCTCGCCGAAGCCGCCGCGGGTGCGTTCGGCGGCCCGAGCGCTGCGCCCGTCCCCGCGGGAGGGCAACTGCCAGACGAACTCGCTCATTCGCTCACTCCCGCTGTATGGGTGGCCCGGCGTGCGGCGGCGGTGGCGAGGGCACGCTCGAGCGGTGCCGGGTCGGCCCAGGCCGCGACGTCGACACGGCCGGCGAGGAAACCGTGGGTGTAAAGGAACTGCTCCTGCACTGCGAGCAGGTCGAGCCGTTCGGCGTCCAGGGTGGGGACAAGGCCCAGGTGGAGGGTCTCGCCGTAGGCGTCCACCACCCCGGGGCCCTCGGCGAAGGTCTCGCGTGCCAGCAGGCCGCGGACGCCCTCGAGGTCGGTGGCCGCCCAAGCCGCGGCATGGAGACTGCGGACGAGGAACTCCTCCACCACCTCGGGATGATCGGCCAGGAGCTGTTCATGGACGGTGATCGGTCGGGGTGTGCCGTTGTTGACCCGGCCACGCGGGGTGGTGGCGGTGTCGAGGTCCACGGCGACCCGCAGCCCGTGCTCGCGGGCCACGTCGCGGCCGCGGGCACCCTTAACGTAGATGGCGTCCACCTCACCGGCCAGGAGCTCGGCCACCCCGGCGGTGGTGATGGATCGCCCCCGGTCAGCCCTGTCGTGATCGGCGCTGTCGCGGACCTCGGGAGTGCGCTCCACGTCCACCTCGACGACCACGACGTCGGCCAGCGTGAGCCCGGCCAGGGCAAGCGTCGAGGAGAAGCCGTGCAGGGCCATGGCCCGCGGGAAGCTCCGGGCTCCGTCGGCGGCCCACGCGGGGATGGCGATGCGGCGACCGGCCAGGTCAGCAGCGGAAGTGATGTCGGAGGTGGGGGCCACGAGGATCTGTTGGGCCTCGTCGACCCAGGTCAGTCCTATGAGACGGGTGGGGGCGCCGGCCGCGCGGGCGGCCAGGGCGGGAACGTTGCCGCCCTCGCGGATCAACCCGGGCAACTGGTGGTCGAAGTGATGCAGGGCGGTCGCGGCGTCCGCGTCCTGGAGGATTCGGAAGTCCAGGCCCGCGCCCGCGGCGGCGTGGGCGAGCGTGCCGAGTCCGTGGGCGATACCGCTCGCCGTGGGCACCGGGCAGCGGGTGTACCAGAGGGTGTCGATGGTCATTGGTGGTTCCTGTCGGTGGAAAGACGCCCCACGCCGAGACGGGCGAGGAACTGGGTGCGGTAGGTGAGTGCGCCGGGGTCGCTCCGGTCGCGGGGGCGGGCCAGGTCGATGTCGACGTCGAGTGCGATCCGTCCGTCGTCGAGGACAAGCACCCGGTCGGCCAACCGAACGGCTTCGTCGACGTCATGGGTCACCATGAGCACGGCGGGGCTGTGGGTGGCCACGAGGTCGCCCACGAGGTCCTGCATCTGGAGCCGTGTGAGCGCGTCCAGCGCGGCGAAGGGCTCGTCGAGCAGGAGTAGGTCCGGCTCCCTGACCAAGGCCCGGGCCAGTGCGACGCGCTGCGCCTCGCCGCCGGAGAGCGTGGCGGGCCACTGGCCGGCTCGGTCGGCCAGGCCCACCTCCCCGAGAGCCCGTATTGCGGCCTCGCGGTGGGCGGCCGAGCGACGCTGACCGAGGGTGACGTTCCCGAGCACCCTCTTGGATGGGATGAGCCGCGGTTCCTGATAGACGGTGGTTCGGGCGCGGGGGACGCGGATCTCGCCGGAGTCCGGGCTCTCGAGCCCGTCGAGTAGACGGAGCAAGGTCGTCTTCCCGGTGCCGCTGGGACCCAGCAGCACCACGAACTCCCCGCTGTGGATGTCCAGGTCGATGTCCTGCAATACGACCTTGGGGCCGAAGCTCTTACTCAGGCCCCGCAGGGACACGGCGACGGGGCGCCCTTGGCGCCGTTCTCGCGCGCTGTCCGCGGTGGGGGTGCGGTCGCGCAGCGGCGGCAGCTCGGTTGCTCTGCCAGAACTGACGCTGCCCGCGTTGATGTCGACCGGGATGAGGCTCATCGGTTTGCCACCTGTCCCCGCCACGGCATGGCGGTCTTCTCGATGACGCGGACGACTGCATCGAAGGCCAGCCCCAGCAGGGCGTACAGGGCCACACACAGGACCATGTAGTCGGTGCGGTTGTACTCCTGCGCCATGGTGGCGAGGTAGCCGATGCCCTCCCGGGTGCCGATCTGCTCGGCGGCGATGAGGCCTGTGATGCTGATGGAGAGGCAGATCCGCAAAGCCATGAGGATGCTCGGCAGCGCCGAGGGGAGTATGGCGCCGAAGATCAGCGCCGGTCCGGTGAGCCCGTAGCTGCGGGCGGCCTCGACCATCTTGCGGTCGACGTTGCGTACGCCCAGATAGGTGTAGGCGTACATCGGGCTCACTGTCGCCACGGCGATGAGGACGATCTTGAACCCCTCGTCGATCCCGAACCACGCGATGAACAGCGGCACCAGGGCCAAGAACGGGATCGCCCGATTTATCTGCATGGTGGCGTCGATGAGTTCCTCGCCCAGGGCGTACAGTCCTGCCAGAGCGCCGCACACCAGCCCAATCAGGACACCCAGGGTGACGCCGATCGCGGCGCGCTGGAAGGACGCGGCGGCGAAGGCGGCGAGTTCACCGGACTGGGTGAGTTCCACGCCGGCGGTCCACACCGAGGGCGGACCGGCGAGGATCTCCGGTGGGATGAACCCGGCGGCCGAACCGATCCACCACGCAGCGACGATCGCGGCCGGTACGGAGACCCGAAGGGTGAGCGAGAGCCACCACGGGCGGGGTGAATTCGTCCGCACTTTGGGGGTCTCGACGGGGACCACGGACCGAGCCCGGCCTGTGTCCGCATCTCCCGTCGACGCGGCGTCAACGGGGACGCCCGAGACGACGGTGCCCGTCACTGTCCCTCACCACGATCTATCCGGGCGGCCTGCTCGGGGGAGACGAGCGGACGCAGGTCGAGGAAGACATCCTGCGCGGAGAGCTGATCGGGTGTGACGCCGTACTCGGTGAACACGCGGGAAACCTCCTCGAGCGCGGCGGCCTCGTCCTCACCCGGCGGGATCGGGGGCAGTGCCTGGCGGCCAACAGCGATCGCATCCTCCAGTCGGGTGCCGGTCAGCGCGGTCGGGCCGGTGGTGGTGAAGACGTTCTGGAAGTTCTCCGGCTCAGAGGCCTGCCGGATCACCAGGTCCTGCAGAGTCTCGAGGAACGCGGCCACCACATCGGGGCGCTCCTCCGCCACCGACCCCCGAACGAGGAGGACCTTGCGGTCCTGCGAACCGAGGTCGCCTTCGTTGACCAGTTCCACGGCGCCGTTCGCCTTGGCCTCCTGGTAGGGGGCGTTGAACGAGGCCCAGGCGTCGACCTGACCGGTCGAGAATGCCGAGGCACCGTCCTTGATCTGCAGCGGCACCCGATCGACAGAGTCGACCGGGACGCCGGCCTGCTCCAGCGCGAGCAGCGTGAGATACTCGCCCTTGGCGGCAGGATTCACGGCCACTCGCTTGCCCTCCAGATCCTCGACCGAGTCGATGCCGGAATCCGGCCGGGCGATGATGCCGCTCTGATCCTGACCCCCCTGCTCGGCGGCCGCCACGATCCGGAGGTCGACGTCTTTGGACAGGGCGCCGACGACAGGGCTGAATGCGCCCTCGGAGACGTCGAGCTCACCGGTGCTGAAGAGCTTCAGGTTGGCGCTCACACTGGGAGCCGCCTCGACCCACTCCACACGCGCCCCGAGCGGCGCGAGAGCCTCGTCGAAACTGCCGTCTCGCTTGCCCACAGCCAAGGGGCCCGCGTTGGCGCCGTCGGTGACCTTCAAGACGAAGGTCTGGCCCCCGGAAGCGTCGCCCTCCGCATCGCCTCCACAGGCCGCCGCCATCATCAGCATCGGGGCAACAGCGAGAACGGCGAGGCGGCGGAAGGGTTCGGCGAACCGGGTCATGACGAAACTCCTGAATGAGTGGATAGTCGAGTGGGCCGAACGCTAGCGACGATCAGCGGAACCCAGAAGGGACGCGATCTGCCCGATCGAAAGATTTGACTCGCGTTCCCCACATCGAGTACTTCCCGTAGTGGGTCTCGCGTGCGCCGCCTGGACAACGGAGCGCCCAGAGCTCGAAGTGACCTGTGCGCCCCGAGAAGTCCGGCGGTCTGACCGTCTGCGATTCGCCACGAGTCCAGCTGTAACCGTGGTTGCATTATGGTGTGTCTGCGGGGCCTGTGGGCCGGGTGAGGGGTGTCGTGGTGGATTCCGGACCGGGGGAGTGGGTGTTGTTGAGCTATCGGATACCTCGCGAGCCCTCGACGCCGCGGATCGCAGTGTGGCGCAAGCTCAAGAGGCTCGGGGTGGCGCAGGTCGGTGACGGGTTGGTCGCTCTGCCCGCTAATGCGCGCACCCGGGAGTACTTGGACTGGATCGCCGAGGAGGTCATCGAGGCCGCGGGGTCGGCGACCGTGTGGATGGCCAGGCCCGCTTCTCTTTCGCAGGAGTATCGGTTGGTGGAGGCCATGGTTCAGGATCGAGCGGCGGAGTATCTCGCCGTCCGGTCTGAGGCCGTCGCCGCTCTGGGCGCAGCCGAGCCGGAGCGCCTTCGCGCGTTGACGCGCTTGCGTTCCCATCTGCGCCGCATCACCCGACGCGATTATTTTCCCCCGCCCGAGCGCCGGTTGGCCCGGGACGCGGTGGAGGCGTTACACCCCAGTCACACCGATCAGGAGCGAACATGAAATGGTCCACCCGAGCCGGAATCCACATCGACCGGGCCGCATGCGCTTGGCTGATTCGTCGGCACATCGACCCCGAAGCCGAGTTCGTGTTCGTCGCCGACCCCGCGGAGGTGCCTGACCAGGCGATCGCTTTCGACATGCGTGGCGTCGAGTTGGGGCACCACGGCGGTGACTGCAGCTTCGAGACCATCTTGCGCCGTTACGAGCTCACCGACCCGGCCCTATGGCGGATCGCTGAGATCGTCCACGAAGTCGACCTGGAAGACGAACGGTATGACGCCCCGGAAGCGCCCGGAATGGATGTGGTCCTGCGCGGGCTGTCGATGATCGGTAGCGACGAAGAGACGATGGCCGTGTCCGGACCGGTCTTCGACGGGCTCTACGAGTACTACCGCCGTCAGTCCCTGATCGGGCGTGACCCCGCATGAGCGAAGCACCCCACGAGCACGTGCCGACAGATCCCGATGGTCGCTCACCCGGTTCTCCAGCTGTTCGAGACCTAGTGCCCTTCCGGGAGGCCGTCTGGGTCTGGTTCCTGATCTCCCTGCAGACCTTCGGTGGCCCGGCCGGACAGATCGCCGTCATGCAACGAGTCCTCGTCGAAGACCGGCGGTGGATCGGGCAGCGGCGGTTCAATCACGCCCTGAACTACTGCATGCTGCTGCCCGGGCCCGAGGCCCAGCAGCTGTCGATCTATCTGGGATGGTTGCTCAACGGCACTCGAGGCGGGATCGCCGCCGGCACACTGTTCGTGCTTCCCGGGGTCGTCACACTAGGCGCGTTGTCGGCGATCTATGTCGCCTATGGTGACACCACCGTGGTCTCTGCCGTGTTTGCCGGGCTCGCTCCGGCGGTGTTGGCCATCGTCGCCCAGGCCGTTCTTCGAGTTGCCGGCAGGTCGCTGACCCACGGGTCGCTCATCGTCCTCGCCGTGGGTGCCTTCGTGGCGTTGGCCGTGTTCGCGGTGCCGTTCCCCGTCGTGATCGCCCTGGCTGCGTTCGCGGGCTGGATCCTCTCCCGCCGGGTGCCGGGCTTTGCCGAACCACCCCACAGTGCGGACGATCGGTCCGGTCCGGCTCCGGTCATCTCCGATGACGCGCTGCACGACGACCGGCCCACCCGTGGTCGCTTCGTGCGGATACTGACGATCGGACTGGGATTGTGGGGGGCTCCGATCCTGGCGTTCGTGGCGGTGTTCGGAGGGCAGAGCATCTTTACGACCCAGGGGCTGTTCTTCTCGCTGACCGCGGTGGTCACCTTCGGCGGCGCCTACGCGGTGTTGGCGTTCATCGCGCAGCAGGCGGTTGAGACGTACGGGTGGCTGGCGCCGGGGGAGATGGTGCGGGGTCTGGCTCTGGCCGAGACGACACCGGGTCCGTTGATCATGGTGGTGCAGTTCGTGGGGTTCCTCGCCGCCTACCGCAATCCCGGCGGACTGGACCCTTGGGTCGCTGCGGTGCTCGGAGCGCTGTTGGTCACCTGGGTGACCTTCGTGCCCTGCTTCTTGTTCATCCTGTTGGGTGCCCCGTACGTCGAACGGCTGCGTCACAACACCGCGATCTCCGCGGCGTTGGCAGGCATCACCGCCGCCGTTGTAGGGGTGATCGCCAACCTTGCCTTGTACTTCGCGCTCAACACCCTGTTCACCGACACCAGAGTCTGGACCTGGGGGCCGGTGCAGATGACCGTCCCCGACCTGGCGTCCGTGAACCCGGTGGCGGTGGGTATCACCCTGATAGCCCTGCTACTGACCTTCAGCCTGCGCTGGCCAGTCCTACGCATTCTCGGCGCATGCGCGGCGCTAGGTCTGGCGAGCGCCCTGCTCCCGCTGTAGGTCGGCTCTCGCGTCAAGACCATGGCCACAGGCGTTACACCTGCCCGGATTCCTTCCACGTCCGGGGGAGGATGCTCTCGCCCCGCCCCCTGCAGTGGCGCTAGCTGTCCGGCCGCGTGAAGGTCCGCGTCGGGGGCGCCGCGTCGGGGACGTCTGCCGCGGTGGAGTGTCCCCGCAACGAGGTCGCGCAGGCCACGCCCGCCGCGGCCCCGGTGCCCACGGCGATCGGGACGAGTTGCAGACCGGTCACGATGTCACCGGCGGCGTACACACCGGCCACGCTGGTCAGTTGCAACGCGTTGACCGAGAGGCCGCCCTCGTCGTCGATCCGGCAGCCCAGGGCCTTCGCGAGGTCGTTCGTCGGATGGTGCGCGTAGGAGAAGAACACCTTCGATCCGGTGATCATGGTGCCGTCGGCCAGGCGCACGCCCTGCAGTGCACCGGGTTCGCCCACCAGTTCCCGGGCGACGCCGTCGACCACCTGGATGTCGTGTACGGCGCAGGCGGCGCGCTGATCGTCGTCGAAGGCCGGGTCGGAGTCGCTCTCGGTGATGATCACGACCTCGGACGCCCAGTCCAGTAGTTCCGAGGCGTACGCGGGAACATGCGCACCGGCGCCGAGCACGATGACCCGCTGATCTGCGGCGGTGAGGCCGTCGCAGGCGGGGCAGTGGTGGACGTCGACACCGTAGTGTCGGTCGATCCCGTCGAGCTCGGGGAGCCGGTCTCGCACTCCGGTGGCGAGGATGACCCGCGTGGCGGTGACGGACATCGGGGCCCCGTCCCCGTCGTCCGATGTCGTGGCCGGTGCGATGCGGGCGACGAAGCGATCGTCGGATTCCCTGGTCAGCTCCGAGACGAGACCGTCGAGTCTCCGCACGGTCGGATAGCGGCGCAGGCCGTCGTGGGCGTCGGCGTAGAACTCGTCCGGTGTGGCCGGGCCTGTGCCGAGAATGCCGTGGATCCTCTCGGCGGACAGGTTGCGTTGGCCTCCGGCGTCGACGAGCAGGGTGGAACGTCGATACCGGCCGAGCCATGTCGCAGCGGA
>NZ_JAALDW010000178.1:2066-3129 GCF_014145055.1 Dietzia sp. DQ11-38-2 | reverse complement strand
GCACCGACCGGCTGGGACGGGACGTCCTGTCACGAGCCCTTCACGGCAACCTCCCGCTCGTGACGATCTCCGTGACGGCGGCGGTCCTGTCGACCGCGATCGGAGCCGCCGTCGGGCTGACACTCGCCTGGATCCCCGCACTGCGACCGGTCGTCCGATTCGCGACCGACGTGCTGGTCACCCTCCCCCCGGTGCTCGTCATCCTGGTCGTGGCGACTGCTGGGAACGGCTCGGCCGTGGTCGTGGCGGCGGTGACGACGCTGCTGTTCATCCCGGTGAGCTCGCGCTATCTGGAGGCCGCGAGCGCACCCCTTCTCGACTCCGGGTTCGTCGAGGTCGCGCGTGCGGAGGGACGGACGAGACTGGACGTGACGGTCCGGGAGGTCATCCCGGGCCTGTCGCGACCACTTCTCACGGAACTGTCTGTCCGCTTCACCAGCGCCGTCTACCTGGTGAGCACGCTGGCGTTCCTCGGCGGCGGGGTGGGAGGGGGTGGTGACGACTGGGCGTCCACCGTCCGGGATTCGATCGCCGGGGTGACGCTCAACCCGTGGTCCGTCGTCGTGCCCGCCATCGGGATCGCGCTACTGACGGTGCCGCCTGCACTCCTGGCCGACCGGGAAGGGCACGGGGCGATCTGATGGTGACCGCCTCCACCCTCTCCGTGCGCGACCTGGTGATCCGGGACCGAAGCGGCGCGCGGCGTCTCGAGGTGCCGCGCCTGCACGTCGAGCCCGGTGAGCGCCTGGTCGTGGTGGGCCAGTCCGGTGCCGGGAAATCGACCCTCGCCCACGCCGCCGTCGGCGACGTCTCCCCCGGCCTGCGGGTGACCTCCGGATCGGTCCTCGTCGACGGGGTGGACGCGCTGGGAGCGAGCCCCCGGCAGCTGCGCCGACTCCGCCGCCGCAGCTGCCTCGTGGACCAGGATCCGGGCGTGGCGCTGACACCGTGGCGCCGGGTCGATCAACTCGTCGAGGAGAACGCGGCCCGCCCGGGCCTGGGAATACGCTACGCGCGGGACCTGGGGCTCCCCGTCGAGGAGGGATGGCTGCGTCGACGACCA
>NZ_JAALDW010000178.1:0-2038 GCF_014145055.1 Dietzia sp. DQ11-38-2 | reverse complement strand
GGCGGCCAACGGCGCAGGGTGGCCATCGCGCGCGCTCTGTCCGTCGATCCGGGACTCGTCGTGCTCGACGAACCCACGGCCGGACTCGACCCGGACACCGCGCGAGCGTTCACCGAACTCCTCCTCTCGGTGACGGCCGGACGCACCCTCGTGCTGGTCACCCACGACGCCCGTCTGGCCCGCGAGGTGGGCGGGACGGTGGTGACCGTGGACGGCGGCCACATCGAGGAGACGGCCCCGGCGCTGCGCCCGGTCCGGTGGCCGGCCCGAGTCGCTCCCACCTCCGGGGGGACGCGCATCGGCCTCGCTTTCGACTCGCTCGCGGTGGCGTACCCGAACTCCGCGCTCATCGGACCACTCGATGCCGTCGTACCCGCCGGGTCGGTCGTCGCCCTCGCAGGTCGCTCGGGTTCGGGAAAGTCGACGGTGCTGCGCGCTGCCGCCGGCCTCCATCCCCCAGCCCGTGGGAGCGTACGGCTCGACGGGGAGGAACTGGCGCCCCGGGTCGAGGATCGGCCCAGAACCCACATCGACTCCCTCGCTCTGGTCCCGCAGGACTCCTCGCTGGCGCTCGCCCCGGCGGTCACCGTGGGTCGCAGACTCCGCCGGCTCGCGCGTGATCACCGCACCGACCTGGCGAGGGTCTGCGAGGAACTGCAGCTCGGTTCCGAGTTGCTGGACCGCCGACCCGGCGCGCTCTCCGGAGGGCAACGACAGCGCGTCGCCCTGGCCGCGGCGATCCTCCGCGAGCCGGACGTGCTCCTGGTCGACGAGCCCACCGCAGCACTCGATCGAGCGACGGGCAGTGCCGTACTCGCCAGACTCGAGCAGGCGTCGGCCGCCGGGGCCGCCGTGCTCGTGGCGACGCACGACGCGGACGTGATCGCCCGCTGCGACTCGGTTCTCGAGCTGCCGGACGTCGGGTAATCTCCCCACACCGGGTGCCGAGACCCAATGCCGGCACCCGGCACCTACCAGCGGTTACGTGACTCCTCGGCCCACCCGGTGAGGCCGTCCAGGCTGACGGCGGTGCCATCATCGAGCACCCCGGTACCGGACCAGGTCCCGAAGGCCTGGTGGGTCCGCACGGCCATGATCCCGAGTTCGGTGACGTCCCGGCGGAGGTGGAAGGGGGTGAGTGTGGCGTCCACGCGCTCCCCTCGGACCCGCCAGGCCCCCGCCGGATCCGCCAGGTCATACGTCCACCGCAGATCCTCGCCGATCTTGTGCAGGCGGCCATCGTGGAGGATCCCGTTCTCCGTGGACCCGGTCCCGTCCGTCCACCGGCCGCCGACCTGCAGCGCGCACGGCACTCCGTCCACCACGCCGCTGCCCGCTCCCCAGTTCCAACGGGTGGCGTACCGCCACCGCCCGCGCCCGCGGTCGAGAACAGCCCACCCGGTCCCGAGGTCGTGGACGACCCCGTCCAGGGTCACCGAGCCGGTCACGGGGTTGGCGAGATCCTTGAGGGTGTACTGGAACCGGCGCCCACTCCACGGCACCACCACGCCGAGGCTGTCGTGGTCCGGACGGACGATGTCCAGGCTTACCTGGAGACCCGCCGCCCGCACCCGGATTGCGGTGGTGCCCTCGTCATCGTCGATCTCGACGCGCACCCGCCCCGAACCCACTCCGGCCGACGCGTGCACCGTCCCCACCCCTGCGGCGTCGCTGAACACCGGCCGACCGAACGGACTGACCGCACCGCGCGAGGTCTCCACTCCGGTGCGGCGGTCCAGGACGTAGACCGCGCAGGTGGACAGGTAGTCGAGCCCGGCCACGGTCAGGCCCACCACGAACCGGTCGGTCACGACACCCCAGTACTCCCAGCGCTTGGTGCGACCCCAGCCGGCGATCGCGGTGCGGTGCAGCGGCGTACGGGTCCACCCGACCGCCGCCGGATCGAGTCGGCGGCCGCGGGCGAGGTCGGTGGGCACGGTGATCTCACGCTCGTGGGACATGTGTCCAGTTTTCCATTGCACGACACCGCGGCCGTCGGCGAGGCCCACCGCTCCGTCGGAGTGGCCCGCCGCTCCGT
>NZ_JAALDW010000177.1:0-3151 GCF_014145055.1 Dietzia sp. DQ11-38-2 | reverse complement strand
TCGCGCTGCGCAGCGGCCACCAGATCGCGGGCACCGACCCGTGGATCGTCGGCGTCGACAGTGCCGGCCTGGATCTCTCGATCGGGTCCGTGACCGGGTCCAGAGTGATCGAACGACTGCCGTTCTCGGGGTTCTGCCGCGATTCCGGGGATCTTCTGGCCGAGATCGCCGCCCTCGGGGGGTAGGGCCGGAGGACGTCACTTCGCCGCATACTCTTGCCAAAAAGGTAAGCCTTACCTAAGTTAGTCGCTGCGGGTAGTCACGTCCCCGCCCCCGGACCGTTCCGGCGCTGTTCCCAGAGGCGCCGGAACGGTGCGGGAACGACCACGAGGAGTTGGCATGCGATCACTGGTGGGGCCTGTGCCGGAGCCCGCGGAACGAGTGAGCTCGGCGCTACGCCGGTGCCCCCGGGCGACCCTGGGTCTCCTCTCCGCCACGAGCGGTTCTTCATCCGTGGCCGCCATGCCCGCACCAGAGGTGACCCTGGTGCACCAGGTACCCGGGACCGCCGACCTCTGGGTGGCGCTCCCGACGGCACACGCGGGCGCGATCGGCGTCGGGGGAGCGACGGCCCGACTTGAGGTCCTGGACGAGATCATCGGAGGCGCCGCCGAGGGGCGGTGTCGACGCATCGTCGTCGTCGAGGGGCGTGTGGAACTGCCGGGCGTGCGCGCCCAGCGACGCACCGCGGGTGAGATCGCCCGCGACCTCCCCGACACCGTCCTGCTGGACGTGGGCACCGGTGTCGCGCTGGTGCGGCTCCGAGCCGAGCGGATCGTGCTGACCGACGACGACGGCGTGACCGACATCGACCCCGAGGATCTGGCGACGTCCGGGCCCGACCCCTTCTCCGATCTCGAGGGACACTGGCTCGCCCACCTCAACGACCCGCGCTGCCAGGTGGTGCCGCGCATGGCGCTGCGCGTGTGCCGATGCCTGCCGGCCGAGCGCCCGCTGCTGGTCGGGATCGACCGGGCGGGGGTGGACATCGAGCTGGTCGGACGAGACGGCCGGATCCGCCGCGAGCGGCTGCCCTTCGCCGAGGCGTGCGTGGGGGTCACGGAGTTGGGCACCCAGCTCCGACTGCTCGCCGGGGGGTCGCGATACCCTCTAGATCGTGCTGCTCTCCGACCGTGACCTCCGCTCCGAGCTCGCCGACGGGCGGCTCACGATCGACCCCCTGGACTCCTCGCTGATCCAACCGTCGAGCATCGACGTCCGTCTGGACAGTCTGTTCCGCGTGTTCAACAACTCGCGCTACACACACATCGATCCGGCACAACAGCAGGACGACCTCACCGAACTCGTCGAACCCGCCCAGGGGGACCCGTTCGTGCTGCATCCGGGAGAGTTCGTCCTGGGGGCGACCCTCGAACGCCTGGCCCTGCCCGACGACCTCGCGGGTCGGCTCGAGGGCAAGTCCTCACTCGGCCGACTGGGTCTGCTCACGCACTCCACCGCCGGGTTCATCGACCCGGGGTTCGAGGGGCACATCACCCTTGAGCTGTCCAACGTGGCGAACCTGCCGATCACGCTGTGGCCGGGCATGAAGATCGGCCAGCTGTGCCTGTTCCGGTTGTCCAGCCCCGCCGAGGTCCCCTACGGCACCGCCGTGACGGGCTCCAAGTACCAGGGACAGCGCGGTCCGACCGCCTCCAAGGCGTACCTCAACTTCCGCTGACCGGGCCCCTCCGAGAACCGGGTCGTGTCGGAACCGGGCCGTCCCCGAGCCCGCCCCTGCAGCAGGACGCTCGTCCCGCGTTAACCCCGGTGTTCCCGGGATGTCGCCCGCGGCCAGTAGAAGTGGACCATGCGTATGACTGTGTTCGGGACCGGGTATCTGGGTGCGACCCATGCCGCGTGTATGGCGGAGTTGGGTCATGAGGTGCTGGGTGTGGATGTGGACGAGGCGAAGGTCGAGCGTCTTCGGTCGGGTGAGGTGCCGTTCTACGAGCCGGGGTTGCCGGAGATCCTGAGGCGGCAGGTGGAGGCGGGTCGGGTGCGGTTCACCACGGACTATGCCGAGGCCGCGCAGTTCGCGGACCTGCACTTCATCGGGGTGGGTACTCCGCAGCGCAAGGGGGAGTTCGCGGCCGACACCTCCCATGTGGAGGAGGTGGTGGCCCGGTTGGCGCCGTTGTTGACGGCGGATGCCGTGGTGGTGGGCAAGTCGACGGTGCCGGTGGGGACGGCGGCGCGGTTGCAGGAGATCGCCGATGCGCACGTGCGCGGCGGGGTGCGGGCGGAGGTGGTGTGGAACCCGGAGTTCCTGCGGGAGGGTTTCGCGGTGGCCGACACGCTCACGCCGGATCGGATCGTGATCGGGGTGCGTGAGCCCGGTGGCCCGGTCGAGGAGGTGGTGCGCGGGGCGTATGCGCCGATCCTGGACTCGGATCCGTGTCCGGTGATCGTGACGGATCTGGCCACGGCGGAGTTGGTCAAGGTCAGCGCGAACGCGTTCCTGGCGACCAAGATCAGTTTCATCAACGCGGTGTCGGAGGTGTGTGAGGCGGCGGGCGCGGATGTGACGGTGCTGGCCGATGCGATCGGGATGGATCCGCGGATCGGGCGGCGGTTCCTGGGGGCGGGGCTGGGGTTCGGTGGGGGGTGTCTGCCCAAGGACATCCGGGCGTTCATGGCCCGCGCGGGAGAGTTGGGTGCCGATCAGGCGATGTCGTTCCTGCGGGAGGTGGACTCGATCAACATGCGTCGCCGGGAGCGGATGGTGGATCTGGCGACCGAGGCGTGTGGGGGGATGTTGATCGGTAAGACGATCGCGGTGTTGGGGGCGGCGTTCAAGCCGGACTCCGACGACGTGCGGGATTCCCCGGCGTTGAACGTGGCGGGGATGCTCTCGCTCAAGGGGGCGCAGGCGGTGGTGTACGACCCGCAGGCGTTGGACAACGCGCGGGCGTTGTTCCCGACGTTGACGTATGCGGGGTCGGCGATCGAGGCGTGTGAGGGCGCGGACGTGGTGGTGGTGGCCACGGAGTGGCCGGAGTTCCTCGGGTTGGACCCGGCCGCCGTGACCCGGGTGGCGCGGGGGCGGATCATGCTGGACGGGCGCAACTGCATGCCCGCCGAGGCCTGGCGCGCGGCCGGGTGGACCTACCGCGCCCTCGGGCGCGGGGTGGGCATCTCCTGACCGGTC
>NZ_JAALDW010000176.1:0-3653 GCF_014145055.1 Dietzia sp. DQ11-38-2 | reverse complement strand
CGCGGACCTGCGCCCCGCGGCCGCCAAGCTCGCGCGCCGACTGGCCCGGGGTCCTCGCCGCGCACTGGAACTGACCAAGCGTGCCGTCACCGGGGCCACGCTCTCCGAGCTGGACGCAGCTCTGGCGCGCGAGCACGAGGGGCAGTGCGAACTCCTGGTGTCCGCCGACTTCGCAGAGGGGGTCGCCTCGATCCTCGAGAAGAGACGCCCCGACTTCTCCTGACCTGGTTCACCCTCACCGCTCCCCACGAAAGGCCGGATCATGACCACCACCACGACGGACCCCGTCGCCGAGCTCCACGCCGCCCGTCGCAACCACTGGAATTCCTGGGTGGCCACCCACGCCGAGATGAACCCCGACGGCGAGGCACTGCGCTACCTCGGCCAGACCACCACCTGGTCGCAACTGCACGAGCGCAGCGGCCTCTTCGCCGACGCACTGGCCCGTCGCGGGGTCGCCAGGGGTGATCGGGTCATGCTCATCACCCTCAACACCCCGGAGTTCGTCGAGGCGGTTCTCGGCATCAACGAGCTGGGAGCCATCGCGGTGCCGGTGAACTTCCGTCTCACTCCGCCGGAGCTGGCCTACCTCGTGAGTGACTGCGCGCCGAAGGTCGTCGTCACCGACGCGATGCTGGCCCCGCTCGTCGGGGCGATCCGCGCGCAGGGTGAGGAGCCGGGTGACCACATCGTCATTGGGGGCGAGTCCGGTACGGAGGGCCAGACCACCTATGCCGACGCCCTCGCCGAGGAGGGCACACCCCATCAGCCGGTCGACGTCCCCGAGGACTCTACGGCGCTCATCATGTACACCTCGGGCACCACGGGCCGGCCCAAGGGCGCGATGCTCTCCTATGAGAACCTCACCGCTCAGTCCTTGACCTGTATCCGGGTGTTCCGGCTCTTCGACGAGGACGGGCGCGCGCTGTGCGCGGCCCCGATGTTCCACATCGCGGCGCTCGGGTCGATCGCCCCGAGTCTCCAGCTCGGCGGCGTCACGGTGGTCCATCCGCTGCAGGCCTTCGACCCCGCGGCGGTCCTGGACACCCTCGAGGCGGAGCAGATCACCAGCGTCTTTCTCGTGCCCGTGCAGTGGCAGGCCGTGTGCGCCGAGCAGCAGGCCCGCCCGCGGACGCTGGTGCTGCGCAACATCTCGTGGGGTGCGGCCCCGTCCACGGACACGATCCTGCGCGCCATGTCGGAGACGTTCCCGGACGCGCTGAACTGCGCGGTGTTCGGGCAGACCGAGATGAGCCCAATCACCTGTGCTCTCGACGGCGACGACGCGATCCGCAAGCTCGGGTCCGTCGGCAAGGTCATCCCCACCCTCCAGGCCCGGGTCGTCGACGCCTTCGGGGAGCCGGTCGGGCCCGGCGAGGTGGGCGAGATCGTCTACCGCGGACCCACCACCATGTCCGGGTACTGGAACAAGCCCGCGGAGACCGCGGAGGCCTTCGAGGGTGGCTGGTTCCACTCCGGTGACCTGGTCCGGATGGACGACGAGGGCTTCGTCTACGTCGTGGACCGCAAGAAGGACATGATCATCTCCGGCGGCGAGAACATCTACTGCGCCGAGGTCGAGAACGTCATCGCCGGCCACCCCCGGATCCGCGAGGTCGCGGTGATCGGTCGCAAGGACGACACGTGGGGCGAGGTGCCCGTGGCGATCATCGCCCAGCACCAGACGGACGAGCCCGACCTCGGCCTGGACGACCTCGTGGAGTGGCTGCGGGACAAGCTGGCCGGATTCAAGCTTCCCAAACACCTCGTCCACGTCGATGAGCTCCCCCGGAACGCCAGCGGCAAGGTGGTCAAGGGCTCGCTCCGCTCGGAGCACGGCTCCACGGGTGTCTGACCCGGCGGACGAGACGACGTCGGAACCCGGATACCACTGACATGGTCTTCCAACTCCCCGCGGGCCGAGGCCCGGTGGTCGATCTGGCGGGACAGGTCGGATCGCTGGTCGGCTACTCGGTGTTCACCCTGCTGAGCTGCGTGCGCACGGTCGCCAGGGGGCGGCTCTCGCTCGCCGAGACCCGCGACCAGGCCCTGTTCGTCGCGCGGGTGTGCTCGGTGCCGGCGCTGCTGCTGATGCTGCCGGTCGGCGTGCTCGTGGCCGTGTCGGTGGGGGAGTTGGCGGGCCGACTGGGGGCGGCCGGGTATGCGGGGGCCGTGGTGGCCTTCGTCGTGGTGGGGCAGGCGTCGGCGTTGGTCTGCGCGCTCATGCTGGCCGGGGTGGGTGGCTCGGCCATCTGCGCGGACCTGGGCTCCCGCACCATCCGCGAGGAGGTCGAGGCCATGGAGGTGATGGGGCTCGACGTGATCGAGCGACTGGTGGTGCCCCGCGTCCTCGCCACCGTGCTGGTCTCCCTGGTGTTGTGCGCCCTGGTCACCGCGATGGGTGTGACCGCGTGCCTGATCTATCAGGTGTACGGCCAGGGGGAGTCGGCCGGGGCGTTCCTGTCCACGCTCAGCGCGTACGGCCGCCCGTCCGACCTGTGGATGGCGATGGCCAAGTCGGTCGCGTTCGCGGTGGTCTCGGCCCTGATCGCGACGTTCAAGGGGCTGCACGCCAGCGGCGGGTCGAGCGGTGTCGCGGACGCGGTCAACGAGACGGTGGTCCTGGCCTTCGTCACCGTGTTCGTGATCAACACCGTCCTGTCGGCGGTCTACGGGCTCGTCGTGCCGTCGGTGGGGAAGTACTGACGTGACCTCGCTCCGGGTGACGGACACCAGCGCCGTGCAGAAGTTCCGGGCGTCCCGGCCCGCCGCGGTCCTGGCCCGGGCCGCGTCGGCGATGGCGGAGGTCGGCCGCCACGTGAGCTTCGCGGGCCGGGTGATCCTCACGCTGCCCACCGCGCTGGTGCGGTACCGCAAACAGGTCGTCAACGAGGTCGTCGACGTGGGCTTCGGCTCCAAATCGCTGATCGCGGGCGGCGGCACCATCGGGATCGTCCTGGCGATGTCCGCGGTCGCGGCGATCATGGTGGGCGTCGAGACCTACCGCGGTCTGGATCTGATCGGCATGACCAGTCTGTCCGGGATGCTCTCGGCGATGGCCAACACGCGCGAACTCGCGCCCGTCGTGGCCTCCATCGCCCTGGCCGCCAAGGTGGGCACCGGTTTCACCGCCCGGCTGGGGTCGATGCGGATCTCCGACGAGATCGACGCCCTCGACGCGATGTCCGTGCCGACCGTCCCCTACCTGGCCGGGACGCGGGTCATCGCCACGATGATCTGCATCGTGCCGCTGTACGCCGTCGGGCTGGTGGCGACGTACATCGCCACGCGGGTGGTGGTGGTCCACGTCAACGGCGGTTCGGCGGGCACCTACGACTACTTCTTCCACATCACCCTGGGGCCCGAGGACGTCCTCTACTCGCTGATCAAGGCCGTGGTGTTCGCCCTGGTGATCGTGCTCGTGCACTGCAGCTACGGGTACCACGCGACGGGCGGGCCCGAGGGTGTCGGGCGGGCCGCAGGCCGTGCGCTGCGGACCAGCATCCTCCTCATCGGGTTCATCGACATCGTGCTCACCTTCGCCCTGTGGGGCCTGGTGCCCGAGGTCCCGGCGTTGGGGATCACGTGAGGCGGCGCGTGGCGGGGCCGACGCCCGAGCGGACCCTGGCGGTCCGCGGGCTGGTCGCGAGCGT
>NZ_JAALDW010000175.1:1597-14229 GCF_014145055.1 Dietzia sp. DQ11-38-2 | reverse complement strand
CCCTCACGCCGCCCCTCGCCGCGATCCGCCCCTCTGGGTGTGATTCGCCCCCGTAGTTCCGGGGGCAGAATGCAACGCTCGGGGTGCATCGTGCAACCACGGGGTCGTGCGGCACGTGATCGTCCATTGCTCCGAGGCGGCGCCCCGTCTCGCAGGCGAAACCTGGTGGTGAGCGCACAGAAAGGGGCGAACGGCGGCGATTCCAGCCCGCTGTGTCCGTCCACACCGTCATCGGGCGCCTACCGGATTCGACGGGTCGACGCAGAACCGTGGCACAGCATCAATGCATGACCGGAATCGAAGAACTGCGTTCACGCCTCTTGACCACCGACGACCTGATAGCTCGGGGTGCCAGCGCCCAGGCTCTCAGCAGAGCGGTGTCCACCGGCGCGATGATCCGTCTGAGACCGGGGTTCTACGTCGACGCGGCCGCCCGAGAACTCAGCCGGGACGATCGACACCTCCTCATGGTCCTCGCGGCGGACAGATGTCTTGTGGCGCCGGTGTTCACCCACTGGTCTGCTGCACTTGTGCTGGGGCTCCCCTCATGGGGACTGCCGCTTCGGCAGGTGTCGGTGTCCCGCAACGGCCACGCCCAGCGATCGCGCAACACGAGGCTGACGAGACACGACGTGTCTCCGGTCGAGGCAGACGAGATCGTGACCGTCGGCGGACTTCAGGTCACTTCGCCAGATCGGACGGTGGTCGACATCGGAAGAGCCTGTGGGCGGGATACAAGTGTCGCGGTGGCCGATGCAGCTGTCTACGGCGAGTTGGCCACTGCGGAGTCACTGCACGTCGCCCTGGACCGGGCGGCGGGCAGAAGCGGGCTCAAGAAGGCTCGGGTGGCGATGACGCTGATGGACGGTCGGAGCGAGAGCGTTGCCGAGACACTGAGCAGGTTGACCTTCTCCGATCACTGCCTGCCGACGCCGGTGACCCAGGAGGACATCATCGACACACACGGAAATCGTGTCGCCCGCGTCGACTTCTTCTGGCGCGAACACGGGGTGATCGGCGAGTGCGATGGGTTCGGGAAGTACTTCGACGGACACGATCTCAGGGAGGTGAGACGTCGACTCGCGCGGGAGAAGGATCGCGACGCCGAGCTCGTCGCCCTCGGATATCGGGTCATCCACTGGCGGTGGGCAGATCTGGAGAGGCCGTGGTTGCTGGCCGAACGGATCCGGCGCGTGCTGCTCGCGGCGGCAGCATGAGGATGAACCCGGTAGCCGACCTCCCCTGACGCCACACCTCACCGCTGTGGATGATCCGCCCATCCACTCACGAGTCGCCCCCCGAGCTACGAGGGTGGATCGCGGTCCGAGGGGCGGACCGGGTGCGAACCGCTGGCCGCCGCTGTATCGCTATCCTCCCCGTATGGCAGTGCGGGTGGACGCGTGGACGTGGTCGGTGCGGCTCTTCCCGTCGCGGACGAAGGCGGCGGCCGCCTGCCGGGGCGGGCACGTCAAGGTCAACGGCGAGGCGGTGCAGCCGTCGAAGGCGGTCGTGCCCGGAGATCGTGTCCAGGTGACGGGGACGCTCGGCCGGATCCGCGTCCTCGAGGTCGTGCGGACGGTCAACAAGAGGGTGGGCGCGCCGGTCGCCGCGACCTGCTATATCGACCACTCGCCCCCGCCGCCGCCGAGAGAGGTGCTGGCGTCACAGCCGCGGCGCGACAGGGGAGCGGGGCGACCGACCAAGCGAGAGCGTCGCGAGACCGACCGCCTCCAGGGCCGTGGGTAGACCCCTGCGTGGTCAGTCGTCTTCGCGGACGATCAGCACGACCGGTGACCCGACCAGTAGGTCGCCGACGTCCACTCGGCTCGAGATCACCGGGCCGACCGGGCGCACCACCCAGGTGCCCTCCGGGAGCACGACCTCGGTGCCGCGGAAGTCGTCGGCCCCGAGCACCGCGGTCCGCCGTCTGGCGATCATGCCGATCGCCGCGTGCCCGTCAACGATCCTGGCGAACGCCACCACGTCCCCGGAGGAGGGGCCCTGTACCGGCAACGCGAGGTGCGGGCCGGTAGCCATGCTCGCCGGGTGCGAGCGCCGGAACCGCAGCACCTCACGCACCAGCGCGAACTTGGGGTGCCCGCCGCGGGCCACCGCGCCGGACCGTAGGGGCTCATAGTCCACGAACCGGCGGTTATCCGGGTCGACGAGCGAGTCCTCCCACACCTCCGTGCCCTGGTAGACGTCGGGAACACCGGGCGACAGCAGCTGTGTCGTCTTGGCGATCAGCGAGTTGTCCCGTCCCGCGGGGGCGATCCGCTCGACGAACGGGGTGAGCAGCGCGCCACCCGAGTCGAGCAGTGTGTCGATCCACCCGTGGGCGGCGGACTCGAAATCGCCGTCCTGACTGGTCCAGGTGGTGTGCACGGCCGCCTCACGTAAGGCCTTCTCGGTGTAGTCGTGTAGGCGGGGCCGCAGGTCGTCGGGGAGCTCGTGACCATCCAGGTCGTCGCCGGCCGGCCACACCCCCACGATCACCTGGAGGAGGAAGTACCCCGCGTCCTCGGCGGGAGGGGGGAAGCTCCGGAAGACCTCGGAGACCAGGTGCGCCCATTCATCCGGCAGCTGCGAGAGCACCGAGATCCGGGCGCGGACGTCCTCTCCGCGCTTGGTGTCATGGGTGCTCAGCGCCGTCATGGCCAGCGGGGTCGCGCGGGCACGCTCGGCCATCGCCAGATGGAACGCGTCGACCGGCAGACCCATCCGGCCCGGCGAGCCGCCGACCTCGTTGAGGGAGACCAGCCGTCCGAGTCGGTAGAACAGCCGGTCCTCCTCGGCCTTGGCGGTGGCCGCTCCGGTCACCTGCGCCAACCGGACCGAGGCCTCCGCGGCCCGGGCCAGGGCCCCGGCGACGAGGCCCAGGGCCGGGCCCAGCTCGGGGCGATCGCGGTGAAGGCCCTCCAGGATCCCGGGGAGGGTCCCTCGCAGGACCGGGTAGTCGGCGCGGTAGACGGGCGTGTGCGCGATCACCGAGACCAGCGCCTCGCGGAGCTGCGCCTCCTCGTCGTCGTCGCCACTCGTCACCTCGCCCGCGTCCCGGCCGACAGCGGCGTCACGCCGCACCGCCCGGGTCAGCCGTCCCAGCTCGGGGGCGAGGTCCTCGAGGACGATCTGCCGCTTGAGACGGGCGGACTGCTCGTGGACCTGCTCCTCGTCGCCGGGGCCACCGCAGTACCGGGCGGCCAGCTCCGTCAACCGCGCCTGACCGCCGGGATCCACCAGCATCTGGTCGATCAGACGGAGAGCGTCGTAGCCGGTGGTCCCGTCGACGGGCATGGCGGGGTCGAGCACCTCGGCGGGGGCGAGGATCTTCTCCACCAGCAGCCACCGGTCCTCGCCGGCCAGCCCGCGGAGACGCCGCGCGTACCCCACCGGGTCGGCGAGCCCGTCAGGATGGTCGACCCGGATGCCGTCGACCAGGTCCTCCTCGCACCAGCGGCGCACCTCGGCGTGGGTGGCGTCGAAGACCGCGGGGTCCTCCTGGCGCAGCCCGGCCAGCCCGGTCACGGTGAAGAACCGCCGGTAGCCCAGGAGCGGCTCCCGCCAGTGGACGAGGCGGTAGTGCTGCCGGTCGTGCACCTCCTGGGCGGTCCCGCCCCCGGTGCCGGGGGCGACGGGGAAGCGATGGTCGTAGAAGCGCAGCTCGGTCTGGGGGTCTGCATCCGCGTCCGAGTCGGAGGTGTCGGTGTCGGTGGGGGTGACGACGACGAGCTCGCCGACGTCTTCCGGTGACCCCAACACCGGGATCGCTATCCGGCCATCCGCTCCGTTGGCGGGCTCGGTGTCGAAGTCGAAGTACGAGAAGTACGGCGAGTCGGGGCCGCGGCGCAGCGCATCCCACCACCATCTGTTGGCCGTCGGCCGGTCGACGCCCAGGTGATTGGGGACGATGTCCACCACCACGCCCAGGCCGTGCTCCCGGCAGGTGGCCCGGAGCGACCGCAGGGCGTCGATGCCGCCGAGTTCCGCCGCCACCCTGGTCGGGTCCACCACGTCGTACCCGTGGGTCGATCCCGGGGTGGCCTCGAGTATCGGCGACAGGTACACAGAGCCCACCCCGAGATCGGCGAGGTAGGGGACCAGGTCTTCGACGTCGGCCAGGACGAATCCCCGGCCATTCGGATCGGAGGCGGGCGTCCGCAGTTGGAGACGGTAGGTGCTGGCCAGGGCGGCCCCCCTGCCCAGCGCTCCGGTCCCGGCCCGGTCCTCGTGGGCCACGATCAGGAGACCTTGCGCAGGACGATCGTGCCGCGATCGGCCACCGTGATCGTCTCGTCCGAGCCCAACTCGCCGCTGCGCTCCTCGAGGTGGTCCGCCGTGTCCAGGACGACCTCCCAGGACTGCGCGTACTCGGGCCCCAGCAACGAGAACTCGATGGGCTCGTGGTGGGCGTTGAACAGCAACAGGAACGAGTCGTCCACGATGCGCTGGCCGCGCTCGTCGGGTTCGTGGATGCCCTCGCCGTTGAGATAGACGGCCAGGGATTTGCCGAAGCCGGAATCCCAGTCCTTGTGGGTCATCTCCGAGCCGTCGGGACTGAACCAGCCGATGTCCTGGGGGTCCTCGTCGTCCCGCAGCACTGTGCCGAAGAACCTCCGCCGACGGAAGACGGGATGGTCCTTCCGCAGTCGGACGAGGGTGCGGGTGAACTCGAGGAGGGTCTCCTTCTCCTCGTCGAGCTCCCAGTTCATCCAGGCGATCTCGTTGTCCTGGCAGTAGACGTTGTTGTTGCCGCCCTGCGTGCGGGCGATCTCGTCCCCGTGCGCGATCATCGGCGTTCCCTGCGACAGGATGAGGGTGGTCAGCATGTTGCGTCGCTGCCTGTGCCGCAGACTCAGGACGTCCGGGTCGTCGGTGGGGCCCTCGACGCCGCAGTTCCAGGAGCGGTTGTGGCTCTCTCCGTCGTTGCCGTCCTCGCCGTTGGCGTCGTTGTGCTTCTCGTTGTAGGAGACGAGGTCGTTGAGGGTGAACCCGTCGTGCGCGGTGACGAAGTTGATCGACGCGGTGGGGCGGCGGCCGGTGTTCTCGTACAGGTCCGAGGAGCCGGTCAGTCGGGAGGCGAACTCCCCGAGCGTGGCGGGCTCTCCCCGCCAGAAGTCGCGGACGGTGTCGCGGAACTGCCCGTTCCACTCGGTCCACAACGGCGGGAAGTTGCCCACCTGGTAGCCGCCTTCGCCCACGTCCCACGGTTCCGCGATGAGCTTGACCTGGCTGACCACCGGGTCCTGTTGGACCAGATCGAAGAACGACGACAGCCGGTCCACGTCGTGCAGCCCTCTGGCCAGGGCGGAGGCGAGATCGAACCGGAACCCGTCGACGTGCATGTCCAGGACCCAGTACCGCAGCGAGTCCATGATCAGCTGCAGGGAGTGGGGGTGCCGGACGTTGAGCGTGTTGCCGGTGCCGGTGTAGTCCATGTAGTGCTGCTCGTCGCCCTCGACGAGCCGGTAGTAGGCCTGGTTGTCGATACCGCGGAACCCGATCGTGGGCCCCATGTGGTTGCCCTCGGCGGTGTGGTTGTAGACCACGTCGAGGATCACCTCGATGTTGGCGTCGTGGAACGCCTTGACCATCGCCTTGAACTCGCTCACCGCGTCTCCGGGCTTCTCGGCGAACGCGTACTCGTTGTGCGGGGCCAGGAACCCGAAGCTGTTGTACCCCCAGTAGTTGCGGAGCCCCATGTCGATGAGCCGCTGATCCTGCATGAACTGATGGACCGGCATCAGCTCGATCGCCGTGACCCCGAGGTCGGTGAGGTAGTCGATGATCGCGGGGTGGGTCATGCCGGCATAGGTTCCGCGCATCTCGGCAGGGATGTCCGGGTGGGTGGCGGTCATGCCCTTGACGTGGGCCTCGTAGATCACCGTGTTGTGGTACTCGTGCCGGGGAGCGCGGTCGTTACCCCAGTCGAAGTAGGGGTTGATCACGACGGTGGTCATGGTGTGGCCGAGGGAGTTCTCGGTGTTGCGCCTGGTCGGATCGTCCAGGTCGTAGCTGTGCAGGCTCGGGTGGCCGTCGAACTCGCCGTCGAAGGCCTTGCCGTACGGGTCCAACAGCAGTTTCGAGGGGTCGCACCGCAACCCGTGCTCCGGCTCGTACGGTCCGTGGACGCGGAAGCCGTAGCGCTGACCCGGGGTGACGCCGAAGAGGTAGCAGTGCCAGATGTGGCCGTCGACCTCGGTCAGTTCGACGCAGGTCTCACGACCGTCCCTGTCGATCAGGCAGAGATCGACACGCTCGGCCACCTCGGAGAACAGAGAGAAGTTGGTTCCGGTCCCGTCGTACGTGGCGCCGAGGGGGAAGGCGCTACCAGGCCAGGCACGAATGAGCTCTGGGGCGGACTGCTGCGTGTCGTCGTTGGTCACAAGGCCCAACAGTAGTGGTTATCGGGACTCGAACCGGTGTACCGGGCCCCCGACGCTCACCACCAGCCGGTCGCGGGCCCCATCTGCCGGGCGAGCTCGCCCGACGCGGACCGTACCCAGGACCCCGAGAGATGGTGGGAGTCGTGGTAGACGATGACGTTGCCCACCACGACGGGGCAGTTCCCCGCATCGCACAGACCGTCGGTCAGGTCGATGAGTCGGACCGAGTCGATCCCGGCCCCGGCGAGCGCCGCCGGGTTGATGGGCGCGACGGACCGCTCCCGGGGCATTCCGCACTCCTCGGGGGTGCCGCCGTCTCCCAGGCAGTCCCCGGCCCGGATCGGGCCACGCCCCTGATTGAGCCACGGGGTGTCGCGGATGGCGATCACGCCGATGCCCTGCTGGTCGAGTGCCCGCCACAGGTCGACGTACTGGCGTGGCGTGACATCCGGGCCCACGACCCCCACCGGCCGGGTGGCGGTGGTGAACACGAAGTCCGGTGCCAGGCCGACGAGGGCGGCCAGCGCGGCGGGAGTCCATTCGGCGCAGCTCTCGTACAGCAACTCGTCGCTGTCGGAGACCGATGCGTCGAGGGTCAACGGACACCCCATCTTGAGCAGCGTCACCACCCGGAAGCCGTAGTGGCGGCCGACCTCGTCGAGGCCGCTGATCCAGTGTTCGGCATGCGAGCCGCCGACCAGCGCGATGGTGCGGGGTGCGGTCACGTCGCCGTACACGCACATCTCGACTTCCGAGGACTCGAAGTTGGAGATGCAGCCGTCGAGGGTGCTCATGGGCAGGTCGTTGCCCACCTGCAGCAAGGAGGGGACGTAACCGACGTTCTCGGGGACCGGGACGCCGTCGAAGAACGCACGGGCCCCGGGGTGGTCCGGGTCGGTGAGTGAATCGACGTACGGCACCGCCGAGCGGGAGGCCGAGGTGGCCGTCCACCACCCGACGACGCCGAGGCTGGCCACGGCGGACACCACGACGAGGGAGGTGGCCCGGACGAAGCGCCGCTGCTCCCGCTCGGAGCGACCGGACCCCTTGCGGAGCGAGTCGCGCTTCTGGGCCGCGGGCGTGGTCCGGCTCCGCGCCCGGCTGGCCATCCGCAGGGGTCGCTCGACGTACTTCTCGGTCAGCAGGGCCAACACCACCGAGGCGGCGGTGATCACCAGCCCCGACACCAGCGTGATCTCGGCCTGGCGGTCGTAGGACAGCCAGAGGATGAGTATCGGCCAGTGCCAGAGGTACAGGGAGTACGAGATGTCGCCCAGCCGGCGGAACACCCGCCCGGACAGCAGCCAGGTGACCGGGTCCCTGCGCGGCGTCGCACGCTCACCGTCGGGGAGGTTGCCGCCGAGGATGATCAGCAGCGCGCCACCGATCGGATACCAGGCCAGGGGGCCGGGGAAGTAGGCGGCACCGTCGAAGAAGAAGCCCGTGCTCACGACCATGAACAGGCCGGCGGCCGTGGTGAGCATGCGGAGCGGCCACGGGAGGACCACCCCGGCCAACACGATGGCCACCAGACCGCCGACGAGCAGCTCCCACATCCGGGCACCGGTGTCGTAGTAGTTCCAGGGCTGGTTGACCGTCTGCCCGTACGCGGACCACCAGACCGAGGCGACGGTGCCCGCGAGCACCACTCCGAGCAACATTAGCGTGGGCGTCCCGCGCTTCACGACGAGCCGCCACACCGCGGTCAGACCCAGGACTACGGCCAGGGCCACCAGGTAGAACTGGCCCTGGACCGACATCGACCACAGGTGCTGCAGCGGCGAGATGGTCGCGTCGGCCGCCGCGTAGTCCTGGGAGGTGAGCGCGAGTTCCCAGTTCTGGTAGTAGAACAGCGAGGCGATGGTCTGCTCGAAGATCGCCGACCACTGGGTGGGGGGTTTGATGAGGATGGTCCCCACCACGGTCGCCGCCACGGTGACCACGAGCGCCGGATACAGGCGCCGGACCAGACGCTTCAGGTGGGGAAGTGGGTTGAGGGCCGTACCCGGGAGGCCGGCGCCGCGCAGGAGCGATCCCAGGAAGAAGAACCCGGACAGGGTGAGGAACACATCGACGCCGCCGGAGACGCGCCCCATCCAGATGTGGAACACCACGACCAGTGCGATGGCCAGGCCGCGGAGACCGTCGATGTCGTGCCGGTAGGCCATCTTCCCGCGCCGGCGGCGAGCCGGCGGGTTCGGAGTGCTGGTGGCCACTGGCGGATACTTCCTGACGAGTCGTCCGGGCTGTGCTGGCGCCCCGGCCCTGCGAGCGCGCACACCGAAAAGCGTGGTGGCGCCGCGTCAGAGCATGGTGGAACCGGGTCCGATTACACCACAGACGGTTCACCCCGCCCGCGTTGGTACAGTCCGGCGCATGCTGAGCTCACCGCCGTGGCGCGCCGTGGGGACCCTCGCGGGAGTCGTCGGACCGGCCGTCGTCGCGCTGCTGGTGTGGGTCGTGGCCGCCCCCCGCTCGGAGTTGCTCTCGGTCGGCGGGGGGAGGGGACTGCGGCTCCCGGAGTCCGGAGCCGACGGCGGAAGTCAACTCCTGATGCTCATCGTCCTGTTGGGGGCTGCGGTGGTGTGCGCGGTCCTGTCCCTGTGGCACCGCCACCCGGGGTTGCGTCGCCCAGGGGGCGTCCCCGTCCTCGTGCTGCTGCCCGGGCTGACGTGCTCGGTCACCGCGGCCGCGGCCTCACCGGTGGCCGCGCTCCTGGCCCCGACCGCGGAGAACGCCCCGTACGGAACGGTGGTGGCACAGCCGCCCACGGCGGGGGCACTGTTCTTCGACCGCATGATCTACGGGACCACGGGGCCCTCGTGGGACTGGTTCCCGCCCGGCGCGGGGTGGCTGGCCTTCGGCGCGATGATCGCCGCGTTCACCGTGGCGGCGCTGGCCCACGTCAGCCACTCCTCGGAGTTGCGGGACGGCGTGGAGGACGTGGACGGTCTGGACGGGGTGCCCCCGGAGTCGGTGTCCCCGAACCGCCCGGACTGAGTCTCATCCGCGAGCCCCGGTGAGGACCTCGACCGGCGGCCGGAGAGTCGCGAACTGGTCGGTGATCCGCAGTCTGCGCTCGGCGAATCGGTACAGGGCGGCGGGCCGACCGCCCGAGGGTCCCGGCGGCGCGCTTCGTCCGCAGCGCACCAACTCTCCCCGCCTGGTGAGGATCCTCTGGAGGTTCGTGGGATCGACCGGGTGGCCGAGGGCGGCGGCGTAGTGCTGGGCCAGGGTGGAGAGGGTGAACTCCTCCGGAGCGAGCGCGAAACCCAGAGTGGAGTAGGAGAGCTTGGCGGCGAGGCGGGCCCGGGCGCGGGCGACGATCTCCGCGTGATCGAAGACGGTGTCGGGAAGATCGTCCACCCGGAACCACGCGGTGTCGTCGGGGATGTCCGGGTCGGCGTCACTGGGCAGGACACCGAGGAATCCTGAGGCGAAGACCCGCCGACCGGGAATCCGCGAGGGGTCGGAGAACTCCGCCACGGATTCCAGGTGGCTGAGCGAGCGCACGTCCACCTTCTCCGCGAGCTGGCGGGTGGCGGAGGTGGCCAGGTCCTCGTCGTCCCCGACCTCGCCGCCGGGCAGCGCCCACCGACCGGCCGCCGGGCCCAGCGTGTGTTGCCACAGCAACACGTGCAGGGCGTGGGAGGGGGGGTGCGCGATCCGGCGGACCTGACCCACGACGACGAGCACCTCGTGACCGGTGTTACACTTGGGCATGTTTTCGATTGTAAGTCGAAAACAAGGCCGGTGACGTACCGGTCTGCAGAACCGACCCGGGAGGGGGCAGCGATGAGTACTGCCACAGGACACGGCACCACGGTCGCACCGCGGCCGGAGAGCACCGTCGGCAGGCTGGAGTCGCCGCTGGCCGTCAGGATCCGTCACGACGGCGCGGTGTACACCGGCGTCGAGCCCGACGCCCGGTGGGCGTCGGAGATCCGCCGTCTCGCCGCCGAGCGCGACGCGGTGATCCTCGCGCACAACTACGAGGTCCCCGCCATCCAGGACATCGCGCACCACGTCGGGGATTCTCTGGCCCTGTCGCGGATCGCCGCGGAGGCCGAACAGTCGACCATCGTCTTCTGCGGGGTCCACTTCATGGCGGAGACCGCCAAGATCCTCTCGCCGGACAAGACGGTCCTCATCCCCGACGAGGCCGCGGGTTGCTCGCTGGCCGACTCCATCACCGCCGAGCAGCTGGCGGAGTGGAAGGCCGAGCACCCCGACGCCGTGGTGGTCTCCTACGTCAACACCACCGCCGCGGTCAAGGCGCTCACCGACATCTGCTGCACCAGCTCCAACGCCGTCGACGTGGTCGAGTCGATCGACCCGGATCGGGAAGTCCTGTTCCTGCCCGATCAGTTCCTCGGCGCGCACGTGCGGCGTAAGACGGGCCGCGACAACGTTCTCGTGTGGGCCGGAGAGTGTCACGTCCACGCCGCGATCAACGGCGACCAGCTCACCACCAAGTCCCGGGCGCACCCGGGCGCCGAGCTCTTCGTCCACCCCGAGTGCGGTTGCGCGACGAGCGCGCTGCACCTGGCCACCGAGGGCGCGGTCCCGGCCGATCAGGTCAAGATCCTGTCCACGGGCGGGATGGTCGACGCTGCCCGCGCCTCGGGTTCCCGCGAGGTCCTGGTGGCCACCGAGATCGGGATGATCCACCAGTTGCGCAAGGCCGCCCCGGAGATCGATTTCCTGCCGGTCAACGAGCAGGCGAGCTGCCCCTACATGAAGATGATCACCCCGGCCGCGCTGCTGCGCGCGCTCGTCGAGGGCGCGGACGAGGTCCACGTCGACCCCGCCACGGCCGAGGCCGCGCGGGGGTCGGTCGAGCGGATGATCGCGATCGGCAACCCGGGATCCGGCGAGTGACCGGCGGGGGAGAGGGCGGGGTAGCCGCCGGCGCGACCTCGCAGGCCTCCGGTGGCGACGACGACGACCTGTTCGACCCCGATACCCGGGCCGATGCTCTCCTGGCGATCCGGCGCGCCCTCGAGGAGGACCTCCGGTACGGCCCGGATGCCACCTCGCTGGCCACCGTTCCCGCGGATGCCCGGGCCACGGCCCGTCTGGTGACCCGGTCCGACGGGGTGGTGGCGGGGTTGCCGCTGATCGAACTGGTCCTCACCGAGGTGCTCGGGCCTCATGGTGACGGCTCCGTCGGAGGCGGCGCCGACTTCTCGGTGACGCTCCACGCCCGGGACGGGGACCGCGTGTCGGCCGGCGACGTGGTGGCCGAGATCAGTGCGCCGACCCGCGGTCTGCTGACCGCCGAACGGACCATTCTCAACCTCGTGTGCCACCTCTCCGGGGTGGCGACCGCGACCCGTGCCTGGGTCGACCGGCTCGAGGGCACCGGATGCGCCGTCCGCGACACCCGCAAGACCCTGCCCGGTATGCGGCTGCTGCAAAAGTACGCGGTGCGGTGCGGTGGTGGGGTCAACCACAGGCTCGGCCTCGGGGACGCCGTCCTGGTCAAGGACAACCACGTGGTGGCCGCCGGTGGGGTCCTGCCCGCCCTGGCGGCCGTCCGCGAGCGGTTCCCGGACCTGCCCTGCGAGGTCGAGGTGGATTCCCTGGAGCAGCTCGACCAGATGCTCGCCTCGGGGGTGGACCTGGTCCTGCTGGACAACTTCCCCGTCTGGCAGACGCAGATGGCGGTCCAGCGTCGCAACGCGATCTCACCCCGGACCCGGCTGGAATCGAGCGGCGGTCTGGGTCTGGACGTCGCCGCCGACTACGCGCGTTGCGGTGTCGACTTCCTCGCCGTCGGCGGACTCACCCACTCCGTGGCGGTACTGGACGTCGGTCTGGATATGTGAGGTCCGCCCCACCCGGCCGTTCTGGTGCGGTGGCGACCGCCGGGACCCGCGTAAAGTTCGTTGTCATGACGGGCTTCTGGGACACGAGCGAGAAGAGCACGCCGGCGGAACGCCGGCAGCAGCGGATGGCGGAGGCCCGCCGGCGCGTGGAGTCGGGGGAGAACACCTCGCCGCCGCCCCCGCGCCCGGCCCCCGGCCCGCCGACCCGGAGCCGTTCGGCACGGTCCTCACGGCCGGCGACCGTGGATCCGCTCTCGGTGACCGGGGCCCAGTTCGCCGTGTGGCGCAGCGTGCAGCACTTCTGCGCCACCGATTCGCTCCCCGACGCCCGCGGGACCGACCTGGACCTGCTGGTCGCCTGGTCGGATTCCATCCAGCCGTTCCGGCTGCGTCAGAGAATCGTGGCGCGTCTCGACTC
>NZ_JAALDW010000175.1:0-1440 GCF_014145055.1 Dietzia sp. DQ11-38-2 | reverse complement strand
CCCGGAGTCCACGACGTCGCTCTGATCTGACCCCGCCAAGACCGTGCCGCTGCCCTGAACCGGCTCTTATCGCGGGGCTCAGCCGGCGGCCAGGGCGAACCGCCGACCCCGCGGTTGCGGCCCGGTACTGAGGACCAGCTCGTCGGCGCCCGACTCCCGGCCGGCGGGACCGGTGGTCTCCGTGGTGGCGGTGACCTCCTCGGCGCCGGGGATCGCGTCGTCCGCGGTCTGCTCGCCCGTCAGTGTGTCGGCCTCGGAGTCGCCGGGGTGCTCGGCCACCGCGACGATCGTCCCCTCCCGTTCCAGATCGATGAGCGCGGTGCGCGCCGCCCTCGCATATCGCAGGTGCCGCATGGCGGGGGTGTCGGTGGCGGGGCCGGAGGGGTCCACGTCCGCGAGCCGCAGCGGTTCACCGGAGGGGGCCTCGTAGGCCTCACACACCGACTCGACGATCTCGTCGACTCCCAGGCTGTCCCACTCTCCGAGCTTGTCCACGACGATCATGCGGGCACGGTGCAGGGTGCCGGGATCCGGGACGGTGGCGTCATCGATGGCGGAACGGATCTTCTCGGCACGGGGCTCGTCGGCACGGGACTTGTCGGTGGAACTCATGACCCGAGCCTGCCAGTCCCGGCGCCGGGGCGCAGCCGGTCGCGCCCGCGACCGGTGCGCGACGGTGGACGGATGCTCAGGAGGAGAGCTCAGCCATGACGTGGGGGATCTCCGACAACAGCTCTCTGGCCAGAAATCCGGTGGGACCGACCCGCACCGCGAGCCGTTCACCGGCCCTACCGTGGGCGAAGGTGGCCCACGCGGCGGCCTGAGCGGGATCCGCCCCACGAGCGAGCAGCCCGGTGATGACTCCGGCCTTGACGTCACCCGAGCCGGACACTCCGAGCCCGGGGGTGCCCGATTCGTCACGCCAGAGACCGCCCTCTGGTGACGCGATCCACGAGGTGGCCGCCCCGGAGACCACCACTGCCCGGGTGCGCCGGGCGAGGTCTGTGACGCACCGGGGGGTGTCGGCCTCGACGTCGGACTCGGGGACGTCGAGAGTCCTCGCCAGTTCCCGGGTGTTCGGGGTGAGAACACAGCGACCCTCGAGGTGGGCGACGCCGTCCGGGTTCGCGGTCAGGTACGCCAGGGCGAGAGCGTCGAGGACGAGCGTGCAGTCGAGATCGGGGACCACTCGGCGGAGCAGTGCCCCGGCGACCTCGACGTTGCCGAGGCCGGGGCCGAGGACCACGGCGGCACACCCCTGCGCCAGCTCGGCGACCGTCTCCGCGCCGTCCGGCGACAGTTCGCCCGCATCGTCCTCCGGGAGCCCCACCGTCATCGATTCCGGGACCTGCAGGGCCAACCCCGGCGCCACGGAGGATGCCGTCGCGATCTGGAGTTTGCCCGCCCCGGCGCGCAGCGCCGCCTCCGCCGCGAGGAGCA
>NZ_JAALDW010000174.1:0-1174 GCF_014145055.1 Dietzia sp. DQ11-38-2 | reverse complement strand
CGGCGACCCGGAGCGCGATCTCGGCCCCGGAATGGAGGACAGGGGAACTCCCTTCGCCACCCACCGCGCGGCCGCGCTGCTCGGCGCGACAGGGCTGATCCGACTCCGCCGGCCGGTCGACCCGGCGTCCGACTCCGGGGTGGTGCACGGTGACCTCGCACGGGGACTGCTGTTCGACTCGTCGGAGGAGCCCGCGCTGACGGACGTCGTGCCGTACGCCCGCCCGGCCTCGTGGTCGGCGGCGGTCGTCGCGATCGACCACCTCTCCTGGGGGACCGTCGACGCCGGGGTGCTCCCGCGATGGCGCCACCTCGACGACTGGCCGCAGATGGTGCTTCGGGCGGCGGTCTTCAGGCTGGCGGTGCACGCGCTACACCCGGGATCCCGCCCCGCCGCGATGGACGGACTGCAGGCCATGGCCCGGACCGTCGAGGAGTACATCGGCGACCCGGACGCATGAACCGTCGCTCCCCGCGAGCAGCCACCCCCACCGGCACGCTCGCCTTTCCCGTGGTGGCCCTGCTCGGCGTCGTCCTGGTCTCGCTCAATCTCCGTACCGCCGTCACGTCCCTGAGCCCGCTGTTGGGGGTCATCGACGCCGAGATCGGTCTCGGTGCCGGGGGCATGGGACTGCTCGGGATGGTGCCCACGGCCATGTTCGCCCTCTGGGGTGTCCTCACCCCCGTCGTGCTCCGGCGGACGGGTCTGGAGGTGCTGACCGTCCTGGCGATGACGGCGGCCGCGGCCGGCCAGATCCTTCGGGCCTTCGCCCACGACCCATGGGTGATGGGAGCGGGATCCCTCGTCGCGCTCGCCGGGATGGGTATCGGCAACGTGGTGGCTCCGCCGCTGGTCAAGAAGTACTTTCCCCGGCACGTGGCGGCCGTGAGCATGGCGTACATCACCGGCCTCCAACTGGGAACGGTGGTGCCCGCCCTGGTCGCCGTGCCCGTCGACGAGCTCGCCGGGTGGCGGGTGTCCATAGGCTGGTGGGCGGTTCTCGCGATCGTCGCGGCGGTGCCCTGGATCATCGAGATCCTGCGGGGTAGGTCGGGCCCCGACCGATCCGCCACCGCCGGATCCACCTCAGCCGGGTCCGCGCCGGCCAGACCCTCACGGGCCACCACGGTCGTCGGCGGGTCGGGCCCGGCACGGCGGGTCCGGCCCTGGCGCT
>NZ_JAALDW010000017.1:11366-16937 GCF_014145055.1 Dietzia sp. DQ11-38-2 | reverse complement strand
CACACCGCGAGTCACCACACACAGCAGAGCGCCCCGGCGCCCGCCCACGAGGCGGGCGCCGGGGCGCTCGTCGTCGGCGCCCGGTTCTCGTTGCCCGGGGCCGCCGGAGCCGCCGTCAACTGGGGTCGCGGTCGTCCTCTCCGGAGACGCGCTGTGTCAACGACCGGTCGGCTTCGTTGAAACGACGCACCAGCTCCTCGTTGGAGGCGGGGGAGTACTCGGGATCGTCCTCGGCCGAGTTGGCGTATTCACCGGTGGCGAGGAAGATCACGCGCTGGGCCACCTCGACGGCGTGGTCCGCGAACCGCTCGTAGTAGCGACCGAGGAGGGTCACGTCGACCGCCGACGCCACCCCCCACTTCCACTCCCTGACGGTGAGCAGGGTGAACAGGTGGCGGCGGAGGTCGTCGACGGCGTCATCCTGTTGGGCAAGCGTGGCGGCCTGCTCGGCGTCCCGGTTGAGCAATACCTCGGTGGCCGCCCGGCCGAGTGAGACCGCGACCCGGCCCATCTCGGCGAAGTACCCGTTGACGGGCTCCGGGAGGACGCTCTCCGGGTGCCTGCGGCGCACGATCTTCGCGACGTGACCCGCCAGGGTGCCCATGCGGGTGAGGTCCTGGACGAGCTGGATGGAGGTGACCACCTGCCGGAGATCGCGGGCCACGGGCGCCTGGAGGGCCAGGAGCGCGAAACCGCGCTCCTCGTTCTCGGTCGCCAGCCGGGACATCTCCGTAGAGGACTGCAGAACCCTCTCGGCGGCCACGAGGTCGGCCTGGAGGAGGGCGTGGGTCGCCAGCTCCATGTCGTCGGTGGCGAGGGAGCACATCCGGGCCATCGAGGTGGCCAGATCCGCGAGTTCTTCGGAGTAGACGAGACGCATGTGGATCAGCATACGGGCATGTCAACCGCACAATCGATCACGGCGATGAACGGCCGATGAACAGGCGGGCACGCCGTCCCCTCCCCGGCCCGACGGAGCGTGGTTCAGCCGCCCGAGTTCTCGGCGTCCGCGCCGGCGAGCGCCACCGCGTCGTCCTCCGGATCGTCCAGCCACCCCTCGGGTAGCAGGACACGGGAGGGCGATCCCTGGCGGCCGCGCGGGCCGTACCCGTCGGCGGGGAAGGGCTCGTCCGCGGGAAGGTCCGCGAGCATCTCCGCGAGATCGTCCAGGGTGCGGACGGCCGACAGGGCGACCCGCTTGCCGGAGCCGGCCGGGAACCCCCGCAGGTACCAGGCCACGTGCTTGCGGATGTCGCGCATCCCCTTGTTCTCGCCGTGGTGCTCGGCGAGCAGTTCGCCGTGCCGGTACATGATCCGGCCGACCTCGCCCAGCGTGGGCGGGGCCGGCGCCTCGCGCCCGTCCAGGGTGGCGGCGAGCTCGGAGAAGAGCCACGGTCGCCCCAGACAGCCCCGCCCGATCACGACACCCGCGCACCCGGTCTCCTCCCGCATCCGGACCGCATCCTCGGCGGAGAAGATGTCGCCGTTACCCAGGACGGGCACATCGGAGACCGCGCCGATGTGCTCGACCAGGCGGGAGATCTGAGACCAGTCCGCCTTGCCCGAGTACCGCTGGGCGGCCGTGCGTGCGTGGAGGGCGACGGCCCTGGCGCCCTCGTCGACGGCGATGCGGCCGGCGTCGAGATGTGTGTGGTGCTCGTCGTCGATCCCCACCCGCATCTTCACCGTGACCGGGATGTCGGTGCCCTCGGTGGCCCGGACCGCCGCGGCGACGATGGAGCGAAACAGCCGTCGCTTGTAGGGGATCGCCGATCCGCCTCCGCGCCGTGTGACCTTGGGGACCGGGCATCCGAAGTTGATGTCGATGTGGTCGGCCAGGTCCTCGTCGACGATCATTCTGGCGGCCGCGTGGGTGTACTCGGCGTCCACCGTGTACAGCTGCAGGCTGCGCGGGGACTCGTCGGGAGCGAACGTGGCCATGTGCAGGGTCCCGGGCTGGCGTTCGACGAGAGCCCGCGCCGTGACCATCTCGCAGACGTAGAGCCCGGACACCGAGCCCTGCTGCTCACGTTCGAGTTCGCGGCACAGTGTGCGGAAGGCGACGTTGGTGACGCCCGCCATCGGCGCCAGGACGACCGGCGAGGCGAGCTCGAGGGGGCCGATGCGCAGGGCGGGCGCGCCGGTGGCGGTGGGTGCGGACATGGATACGAGTGTCCCAGTGCGGTGCGGGCAGGTCCAATGCGGCGCCGGGGGCACGGCTACGCGGTCACTCGTGCGTCGCGTACCTGCGGCTCATGGTGCCCCCAGTCGGGCTCGAACCGACGACCTGCGGATTAAAAGTCCGTAGCTCTACCAACTGAGCTATAGGGGCGACGGTCACGATACCGCCCTCGTCCGCGTCGGCAGGCGTCGGCTCTGCCATGGCTGGTTTCGACGTCCGATGGGCCGTGCCCTAAACTCGAACCCGCTGCGGCCCGGCGATCCCGGACGTGGCTCAGGCCCCCTTCGTTTAGCGGCCTAGGACACCGGCCTTTCACGCCGGCAGCGCGGGTTCGAATCCCGTAGGGGGTACTAGGAGAGAAGTCCCGGTCACCGTTCGTCGGTGGTCGGGACTTTTTTCTTCCGCGGGCCGGATCCGCCCCGACCTGCGCCGGAACCGCCGCTGAGCCACTGATTTGCGTCCGGGGGGCAGCGTCGATTACTGTTCTGTCTCGTGCGAAAAGCACGGCCCTGTGGCGCAGTTGGTTAGCGCGCCGCCCTGTCACGGCGGAGGTCGCGGGTTCGAGTCCCGTCAGGGTCGCTGGAGACAACCGGCGCATTCGGTGTTCACCGGATGCGCCGGTGGTCTTATGGCCAGGTAGCTCAGTTGGTACGAGCGTCCGCCTGAAAAGCGGAAGGTCGTCGGTTCGATCCCGACTCTGGCCACAGCGGGTACAGCGCGCCGGGGGTTTTCCTCCGGCGCGTTCGTCATTTCGGGGAACGTCCGTGCCTCGTTATAGCGTGGACGCCATGCCATCGTCTGCCACCGAGGTCCGTGACGCCCCGGACAGGTCCCGCACAGGACCCCGGTGGGGGCTCGTCGCCGCGGTCAGCGGTCTGCTCGGGATCCTCCTCGCCCTCATCGTCCCGTTGCTCCCGGTCACCCAGACCACCTCGACGATCAGCTGGCCGGAGACCGGGACACTCGACCCGGTGACGGCGCCGCTCGTGGCGTACTACCCGCTCGACCTGGTCGCCGAGATCCCGTGTGCGGCGGTCGGGGAGTTGCGTGACCAGGGTCGTGAGGACGGGGTCCTGGTGTCCACGGCTCCGCGGGAGGCGGGTGAGAACGCCGGTGCCCGCGCGCTCATGGTGACCGTGGCCGGTCCCACCGTCGAGGTGCGCAGCCGGAACGTGCTGGTCGCCGACGCCCCCACCGAGGCCGTCACCTCAGCCGGGGCGTGTTCGGTGATCCGCGTCGTGGCCGATTCCGGCTCGATCGCCGCGGAGTTCGTCGGTCTCGAGTCGGACGGCCGGGAGGTCGGAGGGCGGATCGACCAGGATCTGCGTCCCCAGGTGGTCGGGGTGTTCACGGACCTCCAGGGGTCGGCTCCCGAGGGGATGTCCGTCGACATCACCGTCGACTCCCGCTACACCACGCAGGCGACCGTGATCAAGCAGATCGCGATCGTGGTCGGGATCCTCGCGATCATCCTGGCGCTGGTCGCACTGCACCGACTCGACCTACGGGACGGGCGTGTCGGTCGACGGGTGCTCCCGCGCCGCTGGTGGAAACCGCGGCCCCTGGACCTGGTGGTCGTGGCGACGCTGCTCGTCTGGCACGTCATCGGGGCCAACACGGCGGATGACGGGTACATCCTCACCGAGGCGCGCGCCGCGGTCTCGAGCGGCTACATGCCGGAGGTGTTCCGCTACTACGGTGCCCCCTACGCCCCGTTCGGGATGCCGTACTACCTCTACACGGCGATCAGTTCCCTCACCGTGGGCAGCATGTGGCTGCGCATCCCGGCACTGTTGCTGGGCATCGCGTCCTGGATCCTGCTGTCCCGCGAGGTGATCCCGCGACTGGGTATCGCCGCCCGCCGCGCGGCGGCGGTCCGCTGGAGTACCGCCGCGGTGTTCCTCGCGTTCTGGCTCACCTACAACAACGGTCTGCGCCCGGAGCCGATCGTCGCCTTCGGTGTCCTGGCCACCTGGGTCTCGCTGGAGCGGGCCCTGGCCACCGGCAGGCTGCTGCCCGCGGCGACCGGCTTCATCATCGGTGGGCTCACGCTCTCGGCCGCGCCCACGGGCACGTTCTGCATCGCGGCGATTATCGCGGCCTCCCGCCCGCTGTTGCTGCTGGTGATCCGGCGGGCGAGACGGGACGGCTGGATCCCCACGGTGGCGCCGCTGGTGGCCGCCGGGCTCGGCGTGCTCCACCTGATCTTCCTCGACCAGCCCCTGGTCACCACGTTGCAGTCCTCGGCGCTGCTCGGGGACGTCGGCCCCACCGGGCGCTGGTTCGAGGAGGTGTGGCGGTATGAGTGGCTCATGAACCCGACGCCCGACGGCTCCCTGGCCCGTCGGTTCGCGGTCCTGGCGATGTTCCTGTCCCTCATCACCTGCGCCGCGATCCTGTTCCGCAAGGGCCGGATCCCGGGCGTCGCGGTGGGGCCGGCCCGCCGGATCGTCGGCCTGGCCGCCATGTCCCTCGCGTTCATGGCGCTCAACCCCACCAAGTGGACCCACCACTTCGGGGCGTTCGCCACGATCGGTGCCGCGTTGGCAGCCCTGGTGACGATGGCCGTCCTGCCGGCGGCCACGCGGTCGCTGCGCAACCGGATGCTCTTCCTGGCCGCGGTGTTCTTCGTCCTGGCGTTGAGCTTCACCTCGACCAACGGGTGGTGGTACATCTCGATCTACGGGATCCCGTGGGGCGGCGTGCAACCCTCGATCGCGGGAATCACGTTCTCATCGGTGTTCCTCGGCCTGATGCTCATCTCGCTCGTGATCGCGTTGGTCCTGCACTACCGCGAGCCTTTCGCGCGGCCCGGTGGGTCGGGGCCGGCCGAGGCCGACCGCAGTCCGGCAGTCCGGCTGTTGCGCGAGGTCTCGCACTCGCCACTCGGGCTCGCGGCGACCCTCGTCGTCGTCATCATCGTGGCCTCCATGGCCGCGGCGGTCCGCAACCAGTACCCCGCCTACTCGGTCGGTCTGCAGAACCTGCGGGTGTTGTCCGGTGAACCGTGCGGCATCGCGGACATGGTGCTCGCCGAGCCCGACGCCAACGCGGGGCTGCTCGCGCCGGTCGGTGACCCCCGCGACCAACTCGAGGCCGGCGCGGACCCCGTCGAGTTCGTCCCCGACGGCATCCCCACCGATCTCACCGCCACCCAGGCCGTCGACACCGACACCCCGGGCACCGGTGAGGACTCCGACGCCACCGCCACCACCGCCGGAACCGAGGGCGGGGTGCGGGCGGGCGAGGGCATCAACGGCAGTCACGCCGCTCTGCCCTTCGGGCTCGACCCCGCCCGCGTGCCCGTGCTCGGCAGTTACCAGACCGGCCCGCAGTTCAACGCCGAGACCACGACGGACTGGTACCCGCTCCCCGAGAGGAAAGACGAG
>NZ_JAALDW010000017.1:5000-11335 GCF_014145055.1 Dietzia sp. DQ11-38-2 | reverse complement strand
GCTCATCACGATCGCCGCGGCCGGCTCGTTCGCGCCGGACGCGATCCGCGTGGAGTTCGCCACCGACCCTGCTCCCGCCACCGCTCCGGCAGCCGGTGCCCCGGCCGCCACCGAGCAGTTCGAGTCGGCCGGGTCCGTCCTGCCCATCGACATCGGCCCGGCGCCGTCCTGGCGGAACCTCCGGGTCCCGGTCGACATGCTGCCCTCCGACGCCACGGCCATCCGGCTCGTGGTGCGCGACCTCGACCCGGATCCGTCGCGGTGGATCGCGGTGACACCTCCCCGGATGCCCGAGTTGGTGACCATGCAGGAGCTGGTCGGGGACTCGCGACCGGTGCTGCCGGACTGGGCGGTGGCGTTCCACGTCCCCTGCCTGCGCCCGTTCGAGGAATTCGCCGGCGTCCACGAGCTGCCCGAGTACCGGGTGCTGCCGGATCGGGACCTCGCGGTGAGCTCGACCAACACCTGGCAGGCCTGGGACGGCGGCGGGCCCCTCGGGTTCATCGAGCTGCTCCTGGCCGGCGAGACCGTCCCCACCTACCTGGAGCACGACTGGTCACGGGACTGGGGTTCGCTGGTGAGGTACGAGCCGTTGGTGCCCGGGGCGAGGACCGCGACGGTGGAGCACGGCGAGACCGTACGGTCGGGGCTGTGGAACGGGGGACCGCTCGCCAGATGACCGGCTAGCATCGGACCCGGAGCTTTTACAAGGAAGTCCAAGTATCCCCTGAGGCAGACTGGAGCACGCGATGTCCGTGACGGAGAAGCAGTTCGAGAACATCCTGGTGGAGCGCAACGACCGCGTGGCGGTCATCACGCTCAACCGACCCAAGGCGCTCAACGCCCTGAGCAGTGGCATGGAGAAGGAGGTCGTCGAGGCCGTCGAGGGTCTCGACTCCGACCCCGACGTCGGCTGCATCGTCATCACCGGTTCGGAGAAGGCTTTCGCGGCCGGCGCGGACATCAAGGAGATGAAGGACAAGAGCTACCCGGGGATCTACCTCGAACGGTTCTTCGGCGACTGGAAGCGGCTCACTGCCGCCCGCACACCGATCATCGCGGCCGTGTCCGGCTTCGCCCTCGGCGGCGGCTGCGAGCTCGCCATGATGTGCGACATGATCATCGCGGGCGACAACGCGAAGTTCGGCCAGCCGGAGATCACCCTGGGCGTGATCCCCGGTATGGGCGGCTCGCAGCGGCTCACGCGCGCGGTGGGTAAGGCCAAGGCCATGGACCTGTGCCTCACCGGCCGTCAGATGGACGCCGACGAGGCCGAACGCTCAGGCCTGGTCGCCCGCGTGGTCCCTGCCGCGGAACTGCTGGACGAGACCCTGAAGGTCGCCGCGAAGATCGCCTCGATGAGCAAGACCACCGCCATCGCGGCGAAGCAGGCCGTCAACCGGTCCTTCGAGACCACCCTCGAGGAGGGTCTGCTCGCGGAGCAGAACGCCTTCTACGCGCTCTTCGCCACCGAGGACCAGACCGAGGGGATGTCGGCGTTCGCCGAGAAGCGGAAGCCCGAGTGGCGGCGCTGAGGGATCAGCCCCCACGCGGGCACCTCGCCGGGGGTGGCGACGGGCGCCCGGATGCGCGCCGCGCCCCCGGCGATCCCCTGCCCGTGGTGGTCCTCACCGGCTACCTCGGTGCCGGCAAGACCACGCTTCTCAACCACCTGCTATCCGGAGCGCCGGAGTTGCGGATCGCCGCTATCGTCAACGACTTCGGCGAGATCGACGTCGACGCCACCTCGGTCGCCGGGCGTGTGGACTCCATGATCTCGTTGGCCAACGGGTGCGTCTGCTGTGAGGTCGACGCGAGCGAACTAGGTGACACCCTGGCCCGGCTGGCCGGGCCCGATCACGGGCTCGACCTGGCGGTGATCGAGGCCAGCGGTCTGGCCGAACCGGCGGTCCTGTCGCGGATGGTCCACGAGGTACCACGCGAGGTCGTGCGGCACGCGGGGATGGTCCAGGTGGTCGACGCCGAGGGACTCGACGATGCGATGGAGCGGCACCCGAGGTTGGCGGCGCATCTGGCGGAGGCGGATCTCGTGGTGGTCAACAAGTGCGATCTCGTGGACCGCAGCCATTTCGACCGGATCCGCGAGACGATCCGCCGGCACGCCCCTCGGGTCGCCGTCCTGCCCGCGGTCCGGGCGGCCGTGCCGACGGGTCTGCTGCTCGGGATGGAGCCGGATCGGTCCGTCGCCACCGGGGCGGCAGGAGATCCGGAGCCCGCGGAGGGACAGCGCGGGAACCACGACCACTCGCATCTCCGCGACCACTCGCACCTCCACGACGGCTACCGGGCTCTCACCGTGGCCCCGGCCGGACCCCTGCACCCCCGACGGTTCCTTGCCGCGCTCGCCTCGCCGCCGGCCGGCGTCTACCGCGCCAAGGGAACGGTGACCCTGTCCACCGTCGACGGTCTGCGACGGTATGAGGTGGCCCTGGTGGGGCGCAGGCTCGAGCTGCGAGCGGGCGGACAGGGCGCCGAGGGGGTGGTGATGATCGGCGTCGATCTCGACGACGACGAGGTGGGCGCGTTCCTCGGTGACGCGGTGCTGTCACCGGGGGAGGCGGTCGACGCGGAGGCCGATCTGGGCCTACACCCGTATCTCGTGGGTGACCCGGACGCCAGTGACGTCGAGGAGTGGATCTACGACGAACAGCGTGCCGCGCCTCTCACCGGGGCGGCCGCGATGCTGGTGGATCCGGAGGATCCCGAGGCATTCGATCCAGCTTTCACCCCCTGAGCGCACCCCGGTGGGGAAGACGGTGACGGTACCCCCGGGGTAGTCGGTCGGTGGCCTCCGCCTGAGGTCGGCATCAGCCCGGCCACGTGCGTATAGTGGCGCTGACTAAGGTGATGTGTGGCACGTGCGGGGGGTCGTCCCCTACTCGCGGTGGGGGTATGCCACGGACGTGGGAGGAGACCTCATGGACGAGGAGAGCGCCGGCCGTGGTGCAGCAGGGAACGCTGCGAGTGATGCGCAGCGTCGCCGGCGCGATCTGGCATCCGTGCGTAGCGCGATCTCTGCCCTGCGGGAGGCCACCGGGATCCCGGTGACCATCGGTGGGGTCGTCGGCGAGGGCCACACCCTCGTGCTGTCCGAGTCCCTCGGAATGCGAACCTCGGCGATGAAGGACCTGACGGTCCACTACGGTGCCGGCGTCGGTGGTCGGGTCATGGCCACCGGCAAGCCGGTCGGGGTGGCCGACTACCAGCGTGCCGGGGTGATCACCCACGAGTACGATCTCCCGGTTCTGTCCGAGGGTCTGCGCTCGATGGCGGCCATCCCGGTCGTGGTGGGTAAGGACGTGAGAGCGGTCCTCTACGCCGGCGTTCACTCCTCGGTCCGTTTCGGCGAGAAGGTCCTCAACCAGATGGCGGCCACCGCTCGTGCGCTCGAGCAGGAGATCGCGGTCAACGACGCACTCGCGGCCCGTGGCGCCGCCCCCATGGGGCCGGGCGCGGGGGAGGGGCGCTGGGATGACGTCCTGTCCAACGAGCGGATGCGCGATACCCACGCGCGACTGAGGATGCTGGCCTCGCGGACCGAGGATCCGGACGTACGGGCCGAGCTCGAACGGATCTGCGCCGAGATGGTCTCCCCGCCGCCGGAGATGCCGACCGCTCGTCTGTCCCGCCGCGAACTGGACGTTCTCGCCTGCGTCGCGCAGGGGAAGACGAACATCGAGACGGCCGCCGACATGGGTATCGGCGCGGAGACCGTGAAGAGCTACCTGCGCTCGGTGATGCGCAAGCTTGACGCGCACACCCGGTTCGAGGCGGTCAACGCGGCGCGGAGGATGGGCGTGCTGCCCTGATCGCCGGTCGGTGGGCCCGTCCGGCTCGTCGAACCCGGCGTCTTCCCGGACCCGGCGCCGTCAGCCCCGCTCGCCGCCGGGAACCCAGAGGACGTCACCGTCCGGATTGGCCACCCTCCCCAGCACGAACAGCAGGTCCGAGAGCCGGTTGAGGTACCGCGCCGGCAATACGGATGTGGTCTCCGGATGGGCGTCCGTCGCCGCCCAGGCGGCTCGCTCGGCGCGCCTGACCACGGTCCGGGCGACGTGCAGGTACGCCGCGCCGGGGGTGCCACCGGGAAGGATGAACGAGGTCAGGTCGGGAAGGTCCGCGTTGAACTCGTCGATCCACCCCTCCAGTCGGTCGATGTAGGACTCTTCGATCCTCAGCGGGGGGTACTTGGGGGCCTCGACCACCGGGGTGGCGAGATCGGCCCCGGCGTCGAAGAGGTCGTTCTGCACGACCCGGAGCACCTGTGCGACTCGGTTCTCCAGATCGCCGCAGGTCAACGCTACCCCCAGGGCCGCGTTGGCCTCATCGCACTCCGCGTAGGCGTGGAGTCGGGCGTCGTTCTTGCTCACCCGGGAGAAATCGGACAACCCCGTGGTGCCGTCGTCGCCGGTCCGGGTATAGATCTTGGTGAGGTGCACAGCCATGACGCCAACCTACCCGCGCGCCGACCCGCGGCCCCGGCTGCACGGTGGCGTGGTCCCGCCGGAGGCGTCGCGTCGTGCCGCGGACGCCGGGCTGCGCGGATTGCTCCCGCATCTCGCCTAAGGTGGACCCGTGAGCGGTAACCCCACGTCCCGCGAGGAGAGCTTCCTCGTCACCGGCGGAACCAGACTGGCCGGCGAGGTCTCTGTCGCCGGCGCGAAGAACAGCGTGCTCAAGTTGATGGCGGTCGCGCTGATGGCCGAGGGCCGGACCACTCTGACCAACTGCCCGGACATCTCCGACGTTCCCGCGATGGCGGACGTGCTGCGGCATCTCGGGTGCGCCGTCGAGATCTCGGGCGGCACCGTCGTGATCGACACTCCGGCGGACCTGGGGCACGTCTCCGACGACAGGGCCGCACAGAGGCTCAGGGCGTCCGTCTGCATCCTGGGGCCTCTGGTCGGTCGCTACCACCGGGCCGAACTGGCGATGCCGGGCGGTGACGCGATCGGGGATCGCCCGCTCAACTGGCACCGCGAGGCGCTCGAGAAGTTGGGCGCCACCACGAGGATGGATCACGGCCGACTGTTCGCCGAGGCGGCCGAACTCACGGGGGCCAGGTACACCCTGGCGTTCCCGTCCGTCGGCGCCACGGAGACGTTCCTGTTCGGTGCGGTCCTGGCGAGGGGGACCTCGACCCTGGTCAACGCGGCCCGTGAACCGGAGATCGTCGACATCTGTGACCTGCTGTCGAAGATGGGCGCCCGGATCAGCGGGGCCGGGACGAGCACCATCACCATCGAGGGTGTCGAGTCGTTGAGCCCGGTCAGCCACCGGGTGATCGGGGACCGGATCGTCGCCGCCACCTGGGCGATGGGAGCCGTGATGACACGAGGAGACGTGACCGTCACCGGTATCGATCCCATGTTCATCCACGTGGTCCTGGAGAATCTCCGGGGTGCGGGAGCACAGGTCTCGACCGGATCGGACTGGGTGCGGGTCACGCAGGAGGGACGCCCCCGGGCCCGGGATGTACGGACCCTGCCGTTCCCCGGTTTCCCGACCGACCTCCAGCCGATGGCGATCGCGCTGGCCTCGGTGGCGGACGGCGCGTCGGTGATCACCGAGAACCTCTTCGAGGCACGCTTCCGCTTCGTCGAGGAGATGGTGCGCATGGGAGTGGATGCCGAGACGGACGGTCACCATGCCAAGATCCGGGGTCGCGAACGACTCGACTCCGCCACCGTGTGGGCCAGTGACATCCGCGCCGGTGCGGGTCTGGTCCTCGCGGGGATGTGCGGAGACGCCGTGACGGAGGTCTGCGAGGTGTTCCACATCGACCGTGGCTACCCCGACTTCCTCGAGAAGGTGCGGTCGCTGGGCGGCCGGATAGAGCGCGTCGATACCCACCGCTGACCGAGCCGATGGCGCCGCTATCCGCCAGTTGACCTGGCGATTTGCGTTTGGGTTCACGTCTGCGTAACTTATTGGAGGTCGCCGAGAGCGGGTGCGGGCCGGGAGGTTCGGGCTGGTGGAGGCGACGTGCTCCGGATGGTGGTGGGTTGCCTGGTTTGACTGGGTGGGCCGCGTGCGCTAGGCTGGAGAAGTTGCCCCGAAAAGGGTGGCGGTTGATGTAGAACCCTCGTGATCTGGGTGGTCGGTGACTGTCCGGGGAGCGGTGTGGTGGTGTTGTTTGAGAACTCAACAGTGTGTTTTGTTTGTGATAGTGCCAAATTTTTTGTTTGGTTGCGACCCTTTCACATCCCTGTCGTGGGGGTCGCGTTTTTTGGAAACAGCCAGTTTTTTGGTTTGTTTTTTGCTTGGATTGTGCTTTTTGTAGTGCTGAGAAGCTTTTATGGAGAGTTTGATCC
>NZ_JAALDW010000017.1:0-2500 GCF_014145055.1 Dietzia sp. DQ11-38-2 | reverse complement strand
ATGAGCCTGCGAGTTAGTGGTATGTCGCGAGGTTAACCCGTGTGGGGAAGCCGTAGCGAAAGCGAGTCCTAATAGGGCGATCGTAGTGGCATGCTCTAGACCCGAAGCGGAGTGATCTACCCATGGCCAGTGTGAAGCGACGGTAAGACGTCGTGGAGGCGCGAACCCACTTAGGTTGAAAACTGAGGGGATGAGTTGTGGGTAGGGGTGAAAGGCCAATCAAACTCCGTGATAGCTGGTTCTCCCCGAAATGCATTTAGGTGCAGCGTCGCATGTTTCACCTCGGAGGTAGAGCTACTGGATGGCCGATGGGCCCTACAAGGTTACTGACGTCAGCCAAACTCCGAATGCCGAGGTGTGAGAGTGTGGCAGTGAGACTGTGGGGGATAAGCTTCATAGTCGAGAGGGAAACAGCCCAGATCGCCGGCTAAGGCCCCTAAGCGTGTACTAAGTGGAAAAGGATGTGGGATCGCTGAGACAGCCAGGAGGTTGGCTTAGAAGCAGCCACCCTTGAAAGAGTGCGTAATAGCTCACTGGTCAAGTGGTCCTGCGCCGACAATTTAGCGGGGCTCAAGTACACCGCCGAAGCCGCGGCACTCACACGAGAACCTCCTCCGGGCAGGTGTGTGGGTGGGTAGGGGAGCGTCGTGTGGCCATAGAAGCGTCGGAGTGATCCAGGCGTGGAGGCCACACGAGTGAGAATGCAGGCATGAGTAGCGAATGACGAGTGAGAAACTCGTCCGCCGAATGATCAAGGGTTCCTGGGTCAAGCTAATCTGCCCAGGGTGAGTCGGGACCTAAGGCGAGGCCGACAGGCGTAGTCGATGGACAACGGGTTGATATTCCCGTACCCGTGTATGCGCGCCCATGGTGAATCAGTGATACTAACCGCCCTGAACGTCCTGGAGCATCCTTCGGGATGACGTGGACTGGATGCGCGGGACCTGATCTGGTAGTAGCCAAGCGATGGGGTGACGCAGGAAGGTAGCTGGGCCAGTCAGTGGTTGTACTGGTGTAAGAGTGTAGGCCGTGACATAGGCAAATCCGTGTCACATGAAGGCTGAGACTTGATGCGTACCCGTTGTGGGGAATTCAGTGATCCTATGCTGCCGAGAAAAGCCTCTAGTGAGTTCATACACGGCCCGTACCCCAAACCGACACAGGTGATCAGGTAGAGAATACCAAGGCGATCGAGAGAACTGTGGTTAAGGAACTCGGCAAAATACCCCCGTAACTTCGGGAGAAGGGGGGCCATGCCCGGTGAACACCCTCGCGGTGGGAGCTGGGTGTGGTCGCAGAGACCAGAGAGAAGCGACTGTTTACTAAAAACACAGGTCCGTGCGAAGACGTAAGTCGATGTATACGGACTGACGCCTGCCCGGTGCTGGAAGGTTAAGAGGACCGGTTAGCCGCAAGGCGAAGCTGAGAATTTAAGCCCCAGTAAACGGCGGTGGTAACTATAACCATCCTAAGGTAGCGAAATTCCTTGTCGGGTAAGTTCCGACCTGCACGAATGGCGTAACGACTTCTCTGCTGTCTCGACCACAGACTCGGCGAAATTGCATTACGAGTAAAGATGCTCGTTACGCGCGGCAGGACGAAAAGACCCCGGGACCTTTACTATAGCTTGGTATTGGCGTTCGATTCGGTTTGTGTAGGATAGGTGGGAGACTGTGAAGCATGCACGCCAGTGTGTGTGGAGTCGTTGTTGAAATACCACTCTGATCGTATTGGACGTCTAACCTCGGCCCATGATCTGGGTTAGGGACAGTGCCTGGTGGGTAGTTTAACTGGGGCGGTTGCCTCCCAAAGAGTAACGGAGGCGCCCAAAGGTTCCCTCAGCCTGGATGGCAATCAGGTGTTGAGTGCAAGTGCACAAGGGAGCTTGACTGTGAGACTGACACGTCGAGCAGGGACGAAAGTCGGGACTAGTGATCCGGCACCGGCAAGTGGAAGCGGTGTCGCTCAACGGATAAAAGGTACCCCGGGGATAACAGGCTGATCTTCCCCAAGAGTCCATATCGACGGGATGGTTTGGCACCTCGATGTCGGCTCGTCGCATCCTGGGGCTGGAGTAGGTCCCAAGGGTTGGGCTGTTCGCCCATTAAAGCGGCACGCGAGCTGGGTTTAGAACGTCGTGAGACAGTTCGGTCTCTATCCGCCGCGCGCGTAAGAAACTTGAGGAAGGCTGTCCCTAGTACGAGAGGACCGGGACGGACGAACCTCTGGTGTGCCAGTTGTTCCACCAGGAGCATCGCTGGTTAGCTACGTTCGGAAGGGATAACCGCTGAAAGCATCTAAGCGGGAAGCCTGTTCCAAGATGAGGTTTCTCACCACCTTGCGTGGTTAAGGCCCCCCACAGACCATGGGGTTGATAGGCCGGAACTGGAAGCGCAGCAATGCGTGGAGGTGACCGGTACTAATCGGCCGAGGGCTTACACACACTCAAGCCAAAAGAATCGCACCGCGTCCACTGTGCAGTATCTGAAACAACACACCC